>SLIH01000186.1 GCA_007135745.1 Halomonas sp.
ATCGTTATCCGGCCCCCGAGGTGTGCGGAAATCTGAATCGCTCAGAGGCGATTCATCGTAGCTGACGCCGGTACGCAGCACCAGGTGATCATCGAACTGGTAGCGGGCACCCATGCCGTAGCGCATGGCGTCCTTGAATTCCAGCGGCTGGACCAGGTCTCTGCGACGGACATCATCACCGGATCCGGTCAGATCGCTGCCGCCTCTGCGGTTTTCTGTGATATCACCGCTGCCGTCACCGCCATCCACAGGGATGTCATCGTCCTGAAAGCTGCCGGCGTTGCGGGTCTTATGTTCCAGGCGGATCTCGTTGAATACGCTCCAGTTGATGTAGGAGAGGCTGCCCATCAGGGCGAATCGGTCCGTCAGCTCGTGGTGCACACTCAGGGTGGCCACTTCGGGGAAGGTGATGCGGGAGAATATGTCGCCGGGTGCCGCGCCCCGTTCGTCCACGGCGCTTCGAGCAGCGTCGCGGGCATCCTGTTCGTCAATGCCGGCACGATCCGCCAATTCCTCAGCCAGTATTCCTTCGATATCGACCTCATCCAGGGTTGGGCGCTTGGTTTGCCCTTCCGCGATATGATTGACCCGGCTGCGATAGTTAAGGCCGACCCGGGTTTGCTCATTAGGTTCCCACAGGATGCCAAAACTGAAGCCGTAGCCGATGCTGTCCATCTCAACCTCGTTGACAACATCAGCGGCATTCACCCGGCTGTCGCCTTCCTCCAGGCGATCCTGCTGCAGGCGGTCGAGGGTTTCGAGCACGTTTTCCGCGATTCCTTCATCCACCGTTACCTGTTCTTCGGCTTCCTTGAGCACCGCTTCGGCGACCAGATAACCGACGTCAATCTTGTTGGTCAGTTCCGCCTCATAGAACTGGATGACCGGGCCGCCGCCAATGGATAACGTGTCGGTCAGGTTTACGGCGAAGGTGGGATTAATGTTCAGTGTGGTCTGGGAGGTGTCCTCGGCATGGTAGCGCCCCGCCCAGTTCTCCTCGAACTCGCTGCCGGAACCGAAGGGCGCATAGACGCCGATGCCGACGGCCGTGTCTTCGTTGACCTTATAGCCATAGTAAAGGCTGGGGATCGGGGTGATCTGTGAGCTGTTGGCGTCGCCAGATCCTGATACCGGGGTCGGATCGAGCCCGTAGCGGTTTTCAATCTTTTCCCGACGCACTTCAACATCGTAATCGATGTCGGCGTAGAGAGCGGTAAGGCCGCCAACGAACTGTTGGCCTTTGATACGTGTCAGCCCGGCGGGGTTATGGGCGATGGCGGAGGCATCTTCAAGCAGGGTTGCCGTGCCGGCAAAGCCATGGCTGAGCTCCTTTACCCCGTGCTGGTTGAGCTCAAGGCCGGCGCCCTGGGATTGGGTAGCTGCCAGGGAAAGCAGGCATACAGATACAGTGAGTCGTTTCAGGCTCATGTTGGATTTCCTGTCAGTGAACACAAAGCGGGTAAGCCAAGGTCAGGGGAAGGGCCCGGACAGGCCGGGCCCAGTCGCTTATCGGCCTTCGATGAGATCCGGGGCAAGAATGTCCAGGGTTGTTCCACCACTGCCCAGGAAACTTCCCACCTGCTGCTGCATTTCGTGGTGGGTTTCGTAGTCTGAGTCTGCTTCCCCGAAACCGGCCACCTTGCCGCCTCGGTCATCGAGGTCATCCAGTGTCAGCAGGAAGGAAGCATGGTCGCCGTAGCGGTAGCTCACCCGCGCCTGAAGGGGCGTGCCTTCATCACCAATGATCAGTCCACCCCCCTGGCCGAGTTCTTCGTCGGACGGTTTGTGCTCAAGTCCGATGGCGTCGGCAAGCGGTGTGCTGCCTGCCAGGGGCCAGGTGTCGACGCTGGGTGGCAGCACCAGATCGGCGTCACTGGGCTGGAAGCCGCTGCTGCCGTCATTGCCCACGATTTGCGCCATGTAAACCGGACGCTTGCCGTCCACGCCCTGTCCGATTGCCGGCGCATGGTTAAGAGGCTCGACGGAATCAAGGGCTGCCTGAACCACGGAGAAGAAACGGAAATAATCCTCCTGTCCCTGCTGCAGGCCCGCCTCGGCAAGGCCTTCACTCAACTGGGGGCCTATGGATTCTGAGTTCTCCAATGTGCGCATGATGCCGCCGGTGGGTGCGAGCATGGTAACGCTGGCGATATGCTCGTCGTAGGTCAGGAAGGGGGCGGCAAGGATGTTGCCCACGGAATGGCCAACGTAGTGAATTTCATCGGTGTTGAGTCGGTCATTGAGGGCCGTGTCACTGCAGCCTGTTCCAGCGATCAGGTTGATCAGACCCCAGCCAAGTCCTCCTTCAACGCAGGTCTCCGCATACAGATCGTCGCGAAGATAATGCGCCAGTGTGACCAGGTCCATAGCCCCCTGACGCATAATGTCACGCTGGGACAGAGGCGCATCCGGCATCAGAAAGTGTTCACCTGAAGGATCAACTTTGCCGTCCCCATTCAGGTCGAGATAATAGGTACGTTCGTAGACTGTTTTGAACAAGTTCTCGACACTCGTGATAAAGCTGTCGTCAGCGTCTTCCAGATCTTTCAGCGATTGATTGAGGCTGACAGCGTGCAGCCCAACCAGCGCCGCCTGTGGGTGGTCCTCGGGCAGGCTCTGAAGGTCCGCGAGATTCATGCCGTGCAGGGGCATGTCGATGGCCAGCGCTGCGAAGCCCTGTTCAGCCAATTCGTCCGCCACGGCCAGAACGTTGCTGCGGTTCTGCTGTATGGCGTGCTGGTAGATCACAACCGGGAAGCCGCCGTCAGGAGTCTCCTTGTCCGGCACAGTCAGGATTGCAGGAACAGTCTGCAATGATTGGAATCGCTGGTCTTCATTTGCGAATTCGTCCAGTGTTGGCACGGGGTAGCCGGCGATGTAGCCATTCGAACGTGCCGCATCGGAAGTGCAGGGGAGCGACTCGTCAGAGGTCTCGATGATGGAATCCATCAGATTGATCTCTGGCTCTGGCATGCAGTGCCAGTGATCGGTCAATGCCAGTGGCTTCTCGGTAACCGTGTCACCTTCGGGTGTGACACCTTCCGGTTCGGGAAGAGCAACGGGTAGCCGCACCGCGCCCGGCCAGACAATTGCCTTCTCCCCGGGTGTGGTGGGAACTTCTTCACCGGTTGAGTCCACATCCAGGAAGTTAGCCATCTGCAGTTCGCGCTCCCCGAAGACGCCGCCGTCATAGGCAGTTTTAACTTCGGACAGCACGTTACGCATGTGATCGGCCGTATGCCAGAACGCCACATCTTCACGCTGCGTGGTCACGCCCCAGGCCATCAGCATGTCGTTGCGGTCAATGCCGATGTCGGCTTCGATCGGGTCGAGCACCAGATTGGTCATGCACTGCAGCATGGCGGCATCGGATCGCTCCAGGTTGGGCTTGCCATCCTCGGTGCGGCACTGGTCCAGGTCGCCACGCCCTTTGGCGATGGCCCAGGTCAGTGGGCTCGCAATCTCCTGGTTGCTCATATCAACCAGGCCTTCTTCAACCACGGCCACGTAGGTGGTGCCGTAGTCCAGGGGGCGTTTGGGGATGATCTTCAGGAGGTGGGATTCCGATCCATCATCGGCTATGCCCTGACGGTATTCGGCAAGAAAATCCCGGCCTTCCTCCAACTCTTCGGCCACGCCGGTAGGCTCAATTCGCTGGGGGTAGTTTTCCCCCGCGGATTCCATGCGGAAGACACGAACGTGTTCCCGCAGACTGTCGGCGTCGATCGCCCCGGTGAATTCAAGCCGCCAGGGCTCGATGGTGGAAAACCCATCCAGGCTGTTCAGCGCGCGCACCAGATCCGCGGAGCTGGAGTCGTCATCGTTGTCCACGGGCGCATTGAGCGTACCGTCCAGGTCGCTCAGCGCTTCCGCGCCGGCTTCGAAGAGCAGGTTGTTCGGAAACGGAATAACCTGATTTTCCGGATCGAATGCGACCAGTACATCGGATATCTGACTGCTGGAGTCCTGATCGCCGGAGTCGCCATTGGTACTGGAGCCTGTCTCAACACACCCCATAACAGCCAGCCCCAGCGTGCCCGCGAGGAGCACTTGGGAAATGGATCCTGAATTTTTCATATACCCCACCACTACTAACAAACTTCAGTATTGTGAGTGCCATTGTCTACAGCTGAGCGACCCAGATAATGACTCTGGTGGCGTCGATCAATGGCGCCGCAGTCAATTCACGCGGCCATTGGAACATCTTGTATTTCAGGGCTCTGTGAAAGTTTGTAAGTCAAGTTCCGGGTGTGACGAGGGTCACAAAAAGAATGCGAACCTTGTCCCGAAATAGGCGTGTTTGAGAAAGAAAGGGAACGTTCTGGGTTTGTCTGCGTTTCATGTATTCGCAGGTCTACGGAACAACCGCGTGCAGAAAAAATGCAAAAAAAAGAAAAATCTCCAGAGTGCGCTGAAGATATCCCCGATAACCGGTTGGATCGTTCGGCCCGAGACCGGTGAGGCCAATGAGCGTAACGACGCCGATGGCAAGGGATCCTGGGGCCTGACCTGTGGCTGCGATCAGGCTGATGCCGCCACCGGCGTACATGATGGCGCCGGTCAGGTTGTGTAATCGATTCGCAAGGCTGCCCCCCAGCGGAGAACCCGGATCGGCGGGAAAGGCCGCGGCACCCAGATACCCCGTTGCCAATGCCAGACCCAGTGCGGCGACTGCCCAGTTCTGCTCAAGGAAGTGCAGGATGGCCGGATAGAGGCAGAGCAGACCCACCGGCAGAAAGAGTGCCAGTCTTACGGTCCACTGGTGCGGCGCATCCCGCGTTGCCAGTTCGCTGATGGTCTCCCGGTGTGCCTCATAGCCGGGCGTCAGGCGCTGGAAAAGCAGGACGCCCGCCATCAGCCAGAGGGCGGCAAGAACAGTGGTTAGGGTGATCAGTGCATCCGGCACGGAATATCCTGGATTGTTTTTGTATCCATAAGCTCTGTAATGGGCCCTGTGTCGTCGTCCCCGCCCTGTAAAGAGAATGCTGGATTTCCTTGCCTGTCTCAATACCATGGGCGATGCAGAATACAGCCGAGGTGGCTGAATCAACCGGATGGAAGGAGGGACTGGTGAGAGCCGTATTTCTGGACGCGGAAACTCTGGGGCACGATGTGGACCTGTCGCCACTGGAATCAGCAGCCCAGTTGCGCTGCTATTCCCGTACGTCACCTGATCAGGTGACGGAGCGCATCAGGGGCGCGGAAGCGGTGCTGGTGAATAAGGTGGTTCTGGGTGATCAGCATTTTGCTGCCGCACCGAACCTGAAGCTGGTGGTGGTGAC
>SLIH01000217.1 GCA_007135745.1 Halomonas sp.
TCCGAAGATGGACGGTTGATGTCGAAGGTGAACGGATTGCTCTGTTCGTTGGTCATGCCCATGACCAGATAGCGACCGGAGAGCAGGTCGTAGAGGGTCTCCATGGCATAGAATGGAATGTCCACGTCGTAGGCCTGGACCTTGTGGGCTTCCGCGACTCGCCAGAGCTCGCCACGGCCGTCGTAATGGTCGACCACGGCAATCTGCCAGCTGTCCTCGTCGATAAAGAAATCCCGCTGCTCATAAACGTGACGCTCGCCATCCTTAAGGGTGGCGCGTACGTGCCAGACTCGATGCAGCTCGTAGCGCGCGTATTCCTGGTTGACGTGCCCCGCCTGGATAATGTCGTCGTAGGAGAGATCCTGGCTGCCGATGCGATAGGAATTGTACGGAATGTACATTTCCTTTTTGCCCTTGAGCTCCCAGTCATACTTGTCTGGCGCACCGTTGTAGAGATCCAGGTTGTCGGAGGTGCGCTGACCGTCCGCTGCGGTACCCGGACCATCGTAGGCGACCTGTGGCGCCCGACGAACCCGGCGCTGCCCCGAGTTGTACAGCCAGGCGCTACGCGGTTCCTTTACCTGGTCGATGGTTTCGTGAACCAGAAGCACGTTGCCGGCAAGGCGCGAGGGTGCCTCGATGGTCTGCTTGAAATAGAACAGGATGTTTTCGTGGTCGTCCGGGTCATAGTCACTCAGGTGAGCGGGCTGAACCAGCTCTTCCGTGAATACAACCGGGCTGAAATCACCGTCACTCTGTGGGGTCACCTGGACAACATTTCGCTCCAGTGCGCCACCACGGTAACGAGTGATGTGATTGAAGATTACCTCAAGCCCGTTCTGGGGAATCGGGAAGGGCGTGGCATCTTCATAGTTCTCGAGACCACTGCCGCCGGGGACCAGTTCCACCGTCGTGGCGTTTTCCCGGGTCTGCTCTTCGATGAAGTCAGGCAGTGCGGCCGTCCGGCGAGTTTCGAAGACCGGGATGAAATAATCATCATAGGTCTCGATCATCGCCACCTGTCCGGGCGAGAGACGATCCTTGTGCTCATCCACATTGCTCTGATCAATGCGATAGAGCTCCTCGTCCTCCGGGAACGGATCCACGTAGATGTGATCGCCCTGATAGTTGTCCGGAGGGGTGGTAAGTCCGCCGGTCCACTCGGGGATCTCGTCGCCGTTGCCCGCGCGTTCGGCGCCCATGGGGGTCAGATCATCCCCCAGGCGCGCCGCCTCCTCCTCGGAGACGGCGGCAAGGCTCGCGCCGGCGCACAGTGACATGGCCACAATGCTGGCTGATATGAGCTTTTTCTGGTGATGCATCATCTTTGCTCCAAAGTCGTCAGTTTCAAGTGAATTAGAATGAATAGGAAAGACTCGCCGAGACAAAGTCACGGTCCGAGAGTTCATTGAACTTTCCGCCGCCAAAGAAATTGCTGTAGCCCAGGTCGACTACCCAAGTGTTCTGGTACTCGGCCGACAGCGTGAGCGAGACCTCCTTGGCGCCTTCCTGGAAGTTGCCAGCAGGGTCGGGGGAATAACCTTCCACGTCATGACTGAAGAAGACGCCCGGCATCAGGTTCCAGCCCCGGTAGAAGTTGGAGAAATCCCAAAGCACCATCGCCCGATAGCCCCAGGAGAAATCGGTGGTAAAGCCATCGTCAACGCAGTAGCTGGGGTTTATGTTGGCACCCAGTTCGCCGTCCGGTCCCTCCTGGCAGAAATCGCCGGTGAATTCTTCGCCTTCCACCGGTATCGGGCCGGCACCAAAGGTGGCGTTACGCCCAAAGCGGGCTTCATCCGTGTCCGGCAGGTCGTGCACATAGTTTGCGCCGACCTCACCGATAAAGATGACCCGGGACGCCCCCATGGCTCGTTCGAAGAAGTGAATGAAGGTCGCCTGCAGCTGCGACACATCAAATTCCTCAAAGCCGTCGATGCTCTGGTTGGCCAGATTCGCATCAGGGTTTTGTTCGCGCTCCCGTTTTTCTGTCAGGCTCACGATTTCACCATTGGGACCACGCAGCTGGGCTGCAGCCTGGAGCAGGTCCGTGGTGTTGCGCTGAATCGGCATGTCGGGCCGGAAGCTGTATTCGGCGCCCATGGAGGTGCCCGTGGGCAAGGTGGTGTTCATGCTGACACCGAAGACCTCAATGTCTTCCGGGAACTCCATGAAGTAGGCGGGAAGCATGGAGCTGTCCTCATCCCCATCGAAGTCCACGTTGTCAATCGTATTGCCATCCTCGGGGTTGTTGAAACGTGCACTGAGGAAGGGAAAGCGGCTGTGGTAGTTCATGTAATACAGCGCGAACTCGGTTTCCAGAGCCGATGCGAAGTAACTGCCACTGATGCCGAACTGACCCGTGTCGTCCGGTTCCACGTCACCTTCCCTTGGCGCAAATATGCCTTCTTCGATGATCTGGGAGTCCGGGGCGGAACCGGAAAGCAGAACCGGTCCGCAGTCATCGGCCGCCACATCGGCGAAGGAGAAAAAGGTGCCGCACTGATCGATTTTTGTCGGTTCCCACTTGGTATGGAAGAAGCCTTCGATATCGATGCTGGGAGTAATGCCAGCCGACAGGTGCAATTGCTCCACTGGCAGGAACGCATCCTCGACCTCGGCGCCCGGTTCGCGGAATGCCGGTGCGTCAATCGGCATGGGCGCGTTGAGGCCGCCGAGAATGAAGGTGCTCTCGCCCCAGTTGATGACCTGGCGGCCATAGCTGGCGGAAGCAGGAATGTCGCCGAGCCACATGTCCGTAAAGACATAGGCATCGCGAAGTTCGACCTCCGCGGCGTCGTCCCGCGCACTCTCATTCAGTTCGCGGCGCTGTCCCACGGGATCCTTGGAACGGCGCTCGTCGCGCTGCTCGTAGTCATAGTTAGCGCGTCCTTCCACACGCGCACCCACACGGCTGAAGGTAGGGCTGTCCGGACGATAATTCAGGCTCATTCGGGAACGAGCTACGAATACCGTGGAAAATGGCCGACCTCGTTCAAAGTTCAGGTTGCCGTCGTCGGTATTACCGGATGACGCACCGGTGGTGGTGCCAACAAATTCCGGCCCCAGGTTGCCCTGGGAGATGAAATCCTTGTCCGGATCGCTCACGCGGATGCTGGTGCCGACCCGCATTGTGGTGTCGATGTTGCCGTCGACACCGGCGTAATTGAACTGGAATGCCTGAGCTGGCATGGATGCCGCGCCTGCAATGGCCAGAACCAGAGGCAGGCGAATCATGGCTTTGGTTTTGTGCTTGTATGTTGTCATGGCGTACTGCTCCAATCATCTGTTAGTCGGAGTGGCTGGCTTGATGTTCAGCCACTCCGCGGCTGAGACGGTTACTGTCTGGTGATGCTTGTCAGAAAAGGATTGGCAGAAGTCCGCCATCATCACCGTTACCGTTGTCTTCGGACTGCTCCGGTTCTTCGCAGTCGTCGCCGGCGTCCAGAACAATACAGTTGTTGGTACTGACCTCTCCGTTGTTGAAGAGCTGCATCATCTGGATGGCCATCTCAAAGAAGACGGCTTCGGAGCTGCCGGGATCGGCCCCCGGTTCTCCTTCCTCGCCTTCCTGCCCCGCAGTGATCGGATTGGCATGCGAGCCTTCCAGGAAGCGGCTGATGACAGGAACGCTGCCGTCGGATTCCGGCGTTGATTGCGCAGCCATAAGCCGGGCCAGCGGCTCGGTTCCTGCAAAGGGCGCAGGCTCGTTGTTAATTTCAAAGCCGGTATCTTCGACAATGGTCTGCAGGGGCCCCAGTTCGTAGCCCTCGCCTATGTCGTGGAGTTCGTCATCCGCGGCATTGGGGATGGTCTGGTCCGGCTGCAGATCTTCCACATCCGGGGTGCCGACAATGGAGGTCAGCAGGATCGGCTGATCTGCATAGAACTCCGCGTAGGCAGCGGGATCCACGCCATCGAGCAGGCTCTGGAAGATGTTGAAGTACAGATTGAGCTCTGTCCGGCCCGGGCCGAGAAGACCATCCGACTCTGTATCGAGCCCCTGAAGCAGGTCCGGCGCAAGGTCCGGAGAGTTCTCCAGTGCGCGGGTCAGGTGACCGACGGTGTTAAGGAAGGCTGAGGATTCAATTTCATTCAGGCTGTCGTTACCTGCTGCCAGCGCGGCGTTGTTGATATGAGGGAATGGAACCCCACCCATGCCGCTCAGGGAGTGTGTCAGGAAGTGGACAGAATCACCGAATTCTACCGAGCTGTCGCAACCCCCGTCACTTTCACAAGCGACGATGGCGTCTTCAATGTTGCCAATGGAAGCGCTGATGTTAAGCAGGTCCATAGTGACCTGGCGCATGTTTCCTACCGTATTGGGGAAGTCCAGCACATTCAGGAAAAGGTTGCCGGGCTCCGGATTCTCGAGTTGATCCGCAGGTACCGCAGCTTCTCCCAGTTCCGGCGCGGAAAACCCGAAGTGACGTTCAGTCGCATGCTCTGAAGCGCCTTCCTGCTGGTCAATGCTGACCATGCCGGGATCCCCTTCCTCGGGGTCGCTGACCAGGCCTTGATCGAAAATGCCGTGAGTGGGCATATCAATACCGATGGTTATGAAGCAATCATCGATACCGCGATCCTGTGCATTGTCATCGCCGCAGAGCAGCCCAGCTGCAGTGGCCATAGTAAGAATGGTTGAACGGTCGGCGGTTGCAGCATGCTGATAGATCAGCACGGGGAATGGCTCAGTGATTCCGCCGCCGGTCTCCGCGATGAATCCGTCACCGGGAGCCGTTACGACGATGGGAACAGTCACGTCCTCGGTCTTCTGGGGGAAGGGGAAGAGGCTGGTGACCCGGTCAGATGGCGCCAGGGGCAGATCCACGTTGGGGCCGAAGTCGGCTGCAGTCCAGTTGCTGCGCTGCATAACCTGTCCATCAGCCTCATCCGCCGGAATGCCCATGTAGTAGGGCAGGGTGATTTCCCCTTCGTATACTCGGATGTTGACGTCCACCTCGATTCCGAGAAGCGCTTCAGCGCTCTGTTCCAGCTCCGGATTGATTTCAGCGCCAAGTTTTTCGCTGAAAATGCGCACGTCACGTGGTTTGGGCGTATCCAGTATTTCCTCTGCTCCAGCCACCAGACCCTCAACCTTCTCCGAGATGTCATCATCATCGGCCAGAACGAGGTCGGCAGCGCGTGCCGCAGCAGCCTGCAGGATAAAGGCCGTTTCCACGTCAAGCTCACCGTCTTCATCACGGGCGATATCATCGAAGGTGACGGTCTGACGGTTGTTGCGCGCTTCGATCAGCAGCTGCGCCAGGGCTTCGTCGAA
>SLIH01000279.1 GCA_007135745.1 Halomonas sp.
ACCAGCAGGATGCCATCCGCCTGGAAACCGTGCGGTTTCTGCGCCGACAGTATGCCGGTGCCCTTGCTGAACAGGTCTCGCCGGAATTGATGTCACGCCTCATGGGAACGGAGCCCAGCTGATTCAACGTCGCCGTTTTGCGAGTGACTGATCACCCGGTTGCGGCCAGCACCTTTGGCACGGTAGAGCGCCTGATCGGCCGCTTCAAACAACGTCTCTCCCATGTCCGGATTTTCCGGAATTCGACTGGCCACACCAATACTTAGGGTGACCTGAACTGCGCCGTGGGAAATGCGGAAGGGGGTTGTCTCCACTTTCTTCCGGATGCGTTCCGCCACACTGAGTGCGCCCGCTTCATCGGTATCCGGGAGGATAATGACGAATTCCTCACCGCCAAAGCGCGCAACAAGGTCCTGGGGCCGTGACACCACGTCCGTCATCAATTGCGCCACCATTTTCAGGCATTCGTCACCGACAAGGTGCCCGTAGGTGTCGTTGAAGCCCTTGAAGTGGTCTATATCGAGCACCAGCAGCGAAAGAGGGTGCTGGTGGCGGAAAGCGTCCGCGCAGCAGGCCGGCAACCGCTCCTCGAAGTGGTGGCGGTTTTTCAGGCCCGTTAATGCGTCGGTGGCACTGAATTCCAGCAGCTTACTGTTGGCCGCTTCGAGTGCTTCGGTTCGCTCCTGAACCCGCTGCTCCAGTTGCGTATTGGCTTCCTCCTGGACCTTGAGCGTTTCCGCCTGTGCCTGGCGTGCTTTTTTCTCCTCCCGCAGTGCCATTTGCTGGGCTTCGAAGGCTGTCTGTTTTTCCTTGTTGAGCCGGTCCGCGATGGCAATGGAGAGAAGAATAACGCCGAGGGCGGAACCGACCTGGACCGCATTGGCGGTAAAAAGGTTGTTGGGAACCAGAGCGAACTTGTTCAGCGCCAGCATGATCCCGCCAAACAGCATGAAGAACCAGGCCAGAGTGTAGTAGCGGGCGGCGGGGTCGCGGTAGTAGAGGCGTACGATGCCAACGATGAGCATTGTGCAGCAGGCGATAAAGGCCAACAGTATGCTGGGAAGGATGATCTGTCCAAAGGGAACGAACAGCGCCGCGGCGACCATCAACGCCGCCACGACGACGATTGTTCTGAGCCCCCGGTAAATGAGTGGATGATTGCGGTTTGTTATGGACAGAAACCGCAGAGTGAAAAGTGTTCCGAACAGCACCAGGCCATTGAGGAACATCATCATCAACTGATCGTTCCACCAGGCGGCCTGGGGCCAGACATACTGATAGGAAAGCCCACCGAGGGTGGCCACGAACAGCGGGGCGGCGGCAATGTACCCCACATAGTAGAGAAAGGTCCGCTCGCGAACGGCAAAAAAGACAAAGCAATGGTAGAGCACCATGGCCAGGGCGATGCCGTAGTAAACGCCCTGGAGCAGCATGTCCTTCTGTTCGTAAGCCTGAAAGGCCTCCGGTGTCCAGAGTGTCAGGGGCAGCTGCATGGAGCTGTCAGTTTCCACGCGAAGGTAAAGAGAGATTGTTTTCCCGGGGTCCAGGGTCAACGGCACCACAAAATGTCGGTGGTCAAAGGGCCGCTCATGGAAGGGCAGTTTGTTGCCCAGGTGCCATTCATTGACCACCTGACCATCAGCCACCTGATATAGTTCAATGTGGTTGAGGATGGGGTATCCGATCTGTAGATAGGGTGAGCTGGGTTCTTCGGAACTGTTATGAATGCGGAGCCGGAACCAATAGGGCTCGTTAACGTAGCCGTGACTGATTGAGTTGGATGAAGCTTCCTGCCACTGCTGCGGAGTCAGTTCGAGTGCTTTCTCAAGATCAGCATCGCCACGCTCGTCCACCCAGTAACGGGTGAAGGGTTCAAGCTCCAGCTGGTGGCTGTCCGGTTGCCATTGCGCGATACTCTGGCTGGCCCCGGCTGCCGGAAATGACAGACAGGACAGCACCACCATGAGCAGCGTCATGCGTGACATAGCAGGCCCTCATGCATCCTGATTTCATAGTAGCCTAAGTATTGTCAGAGTGACCGGTGAAATGTGTTGTGCGCCTGTTACGGGGTGTATCCAAAATGGGCGGGATCTGATTGATTTACCAAGGGATCCTGTTGCCATCCCAACTGAAGAAGGCGCCACTGTCTTCTGGTGTCAGGTTGTCCATGACCTGCCACAGATTGGTGGCTGTATCCCCCGGGGTGTGAACGGGCAGGCGGGCGAGTGACTGCTGAAAAGGCTCGGAAAGTCGGGTCTGGGTTGTGCCGGGATGGAGCGCCACCACGATGGCCGGTTTCATGCGGCGGTGGGTTTCGATGGCGAGATTCCTGATGGCCATGTTCAGCGCGGCTTTGCTGCAGCGGTAGCTGTACCAGCCACCGAAGCCATTGTCGCCGATTGAACCGACTTTGGCGGAAATGGCAGCGATCAGTTTCGGTTGTCGATGACGCAGCCAGGGAATCAGTGTTCTGGTCAGCAGAAGGAAGCCCAGCGTGTTGACCTGGTAGCTTCGCATCATCTCCTGAGGATCGATGTCTTCCAGGCGCTTCTCTGGAAACATGTGTTCGTCGTGAAGCACGCCAATGGCGTAGATGATGCGTCGAATCTCCGAGCCGGGGGGTATTGTCTGCCCCAGGTCCCGCAGGTCCTGGGGCTGTGTCACATCCGTATCCACAAGATGGAGCCGTTTGCTGTGCTCTTTCTGCAGCTGGCAGGCGCCCGGATGGTTGCTCGCATTGCGTGCGATGCCGAGAATGACAGCATTGGGATCCCGCCCGAGAAGCCGGCTGGCCAGGGCGAGGCCAATGCCGCCACTTATGCCTGCAATAACGGTGTTCATGGGTGGCCTCTGTCCGCTGCGGGAAGGGAGGCTGGCACACCCTTGAGCAACCAGCGGGCAACTCAGGGTGTGATCAGCGGATGAAAGGGTTAAGCAGTCGTGTGAAGCGTCCGGTCAGTCGCACGGGGGCGGTCATCACGGACAGCGTGATGCAGTCTTCTCCGTGCAGGGCAACCGGCTGGTGGTCGTGGTGTTCATCGAGGAGCACGAAATCGCCTTTCTCGAACACGCCATTGCCGTCGGCAAAGGCGCCGGTCAACACCAGGGTGGCTTCCTGGCCGTTGTGGGAGTGGGCTGGAGCCCGGCCACCGGCACAGAGCTTCTGGAGCGTCACCCGTTCTTCCGAACCGAAATAGTCCGTCAGGTCACAGACGCTGACGTCACCCAGCTGGCGCTTCCAGGGCAGGGAATGCAGGTCCTTGCCCAGCAGCTTGCGCAGTGGATCGATTGGCTCCTGAACTGCACCGGCAGCTGTTTCGGGCGGCTCTGGCGCCGTCTTTTCCACCTGCTGCATGATGTTGTCGAACAGATCGTCCGCAAGCTCGTTACGGGTCTTGCCGGCATCATGGTCCATCATGATGGCGCCCAGACTGTTCAGCATGTCCAGTTGGCCACGGCAGTGGCTGCACTTTTCCAGGTGCATTCGGATGCACAGCGCCATGGGCTCGGAAAGGGTACCAGCACTGTATTCCATCAGCAGCATTTCATCAGGGTGGTGCATACTCATAGGTCCTGATCCTGCAGAATGACTTTCAGTTTGCTCAGCGCGAGACGAACCCGGCTCTTCACCGTGCCGAGTGGGATCCCCATTTCTTCGGAAACGGCCTGGTGCGATTTGTGTTCAAGGTAGACCTTGGCCAGGACCGTAACCTGCTCTTCCGGCAGGTGCTCGAAGGATTCCCTTATTCTGCGCTCGGCAATGATACGGTGCAGTGAGGGCACTGGATCTTTCTCGTTGTCCCCCGGGATCTGCCACAGATCCTCTGTTTCCAGCGGCATTTCCGCGCTGCCGCGCTGGATCTTACGCAGCATGTCAATGCGCTGGTTCCGGGCAATGGTGAAAATCCAGGTCGAGGCCGCTGCTTTGCGCCAGTCATACAGCGAAGCACGCCGCCAGATCGAGATCATGACTTCCTGAACCAGCTCATCGGCCTGGTGCGCCAGTCCGTTGGAGATGGCGTAATATTTGATCTGCGGCCCGAAGTGTTTGAACAGATCGCGGAATGCGTCTCGGTCCTGCGACTGCCCAACACGCTCAAGCAGTGAACTCCAGTGGTCCTTGCTTTTCTCCGAGCGACGGGTTTTTTCCTCTGCTGGAGCCACGGGGCGCCCTTTCGTTGCCGTCGGTGGATTTGACTGCCTGAGTTCCATTGTAGGTCTCCGCTGGGAATTTGGGAATTCCTGAACTGTGTAAACCTACGGACCTTCACCGGCCCCGGATCACCCCTGGCTGATTTAATTCGTATCGCTATGTGAATGTGGCGGATGGGTCAGGTAGGTGTAACCATCCAGCGCGGCCTGTATCGATCCCATGATGCTTTGCCGGTCCGCTTCTTCCAACCCGGAGTCCCTTAGTTTGACAGAGAGATGGCGGATCAGCGCCTGGGTATCAAAGTTCACATCGTCCAGAACTTCCGCCATGGTCTGTCCTTTGCGGGCATGGCAGATCCGGGCCTGGCCGTTGTCATCAAGGCTGAGATCCACCGCATCGGTAACGCCGAACAGGTTATGCATATCCCCAAGAATTTCCTGGTAGGCGCCGGTCAGAAAGAAGGCCAGCAGACCGATTGTCAGCGCCACGGTACGGAACAGCGCCCGTTCGCCTTTCCATGGGGACGGCGGCTGGAGTTTTTCCCCCGGCGAGTCGACTGCGCCGGGGGCGTCGGTTCTGCCGGGGATACGGATGATACCTTCCGTGGAGCGAACGTAGCCGAGCCGGCGCGCCTCTATGCGAACCTGCTCGGGGTCCGTCCGGAGGCGCCGGCTATCGTTCTCCAGCGACTCCTGAATCGCGCTCAGCTGCTGCAGGTGGGATTCCAGATCCTGCCGGTATTCGGAAAGCGCGGTGTACGCCACGAGACCGCGATCACCAAAGACGAGTGTCAGAAGCAGGTACGACCACACGATAACGGCCGCCGACAACGCGAGGTTCTTTCCCATCACACTACTCAGTTACGGAACGAACGCCAGCGGCCTTTAATGTTGACCGGCCTTTATGTTGACAACGTAAAATGCGTTGCAGTAGAGTAAGAAACGTATCAATGGACCTGTATGCCCTGCCGATAAGAAAGGTGATGAACGCCACGTCCCCAGGAGATAACTGATCATGGACCTCGAGCAGTACGGTGTCTGGGTAAAGGCCGGACCTGAAGATGTCGCGGACGACTCTGAGGAAATGTTTGCCCTGTCCGACGTCGGCGACGACATCG
>SLIH01000209.1 GCA_007135745.1 Halomonas sp.
CCGGGTCGTGAAGCGGGGGCACGCCCTGGAGGAAGCGGAAAAATTGGCCAGGCAGTTGGCGGACTTCCCGCAGACCTGTATGCGTCAGGATCGTCTCAGTGCTCTGGAACAGTGGTCCCTGGATGAAGTGAGCGCGCTTGCTAATGAGTTCCGGCGTGGCGAAACCACACTGCGCTCCGGGGAAACCCTCAGCGGCGCGGGGCGGTTTGCCTCGGGGCAGGGGCGAAAGGGTGATTTCGGGGATTGAATTGTGCCCAGCATTCATTTTTCGGGCAGAAAAGGTCGCTTCCTGACATCGCTGGTTTTGCTCTCTCATTGCCTTGCTTTTGCGGCTGAGGATCGGGGGGGCGAGTCTGGCAATGGCGCCTGCCGCTACGCTGAGGTACAGCCCGGGGACGTGGATTTTGACGATCCTCGCGAACAGCTGAGGCACCAGCCGGATCTGATTATTCCCCCGGATGCCCGCATTGGTGAGGTTCACTTCCATCGCCAGCCGATCTTCGATACCCGCGACCCCAAACAGGACAACGCGCTCTACCGGGCCATTAACACTATTAACATCAGGACCTGGGAGAGCACGCTGCAGGCTCGGTTGGTCTTCCGCGAAGGGCAGCGCTATGAACCGCAACGACTGGATGAATCGGAGCGTGCGCTGCGGGAGCTGGATTTTCTGGTGGGCGCCTGGGTGCGGCCTTTTCGAGTCTGTGATGACCGTGTCGATGTTGCGGTGGTCACCCGTGATAGCTGGACCTTCGTTCCCAGTATTGGTGTTTCCCGCTCGGGGGGCGAGACCAGTACGTCCGTTGGCCTGACGGACCAGAACTTCCTGGGATCCGGTAAGGAAGTCTCGGTGTCCCATTCCAGCGATGCGGATCGTGATGAAACCAGTTTCGCCTATCGCGATCCCAATCTTTTCGGTTCTCACTGGGTGGCGGATATTGGATACGACGAACGCAGTGATGGCAGAGGCAGGAATTTTGCGCTGGAGCGCCCTTTCTATCGTGCCGGGGCGCAATGGTCTCTGGCCCTTGAAACCCGCAGAGATAGCCGGGAAGACTCACTGTTTTTCGGTGGTGACAAGTTCAGTACCTTTCGTCGTGACTTTGAAGAACACGGCGTTCACTATGGACATTCCCTTGGACAGACCTCCCGCGCGGATCGTCGCCTGCTGATCGGCTATCGTTATCGTCGCGACCGCTTCAGTGAGGTTCCGGAAGAGCAGGCGCCAGAGCCATTTCCTGATGATCGCATACTGGCCTATCCGTGGGTGGGGCTTCAGTGGCAGGAAAACCAGTTCCACGAAACCATTAACCTGACTCAGATGCAGCGCGTGGAAGACGTACGCGATGGCATCGATTTCAGCACCCGGATCGGTTTTTCCGACCGAGGCCTGGGTGCCAGCGAAGACCGGGTGATTCTGGAAAATGAATTCAGTGACAGCCTCGTGGCCACGGAGCGTCAGTTTGCTGACTATAAGGTGACGCAGGAGGGCCACTACCGGCTGGACCGAAACGAGACCGAAAATCTGAAAGTGACTGTGCGTGGGCGTTACTTCTACGGTGGGATGCATCGCCAAACCAGCTGGGCGACTCGGCTGGAATTTACCGGAGCACGAAATCTGACGCCGGATGAGCAACTGCTGATCGGAGGCGACACCGGACTGCGCGGTTATCCGCGCAGTTACCAGACCGGTGACCGCAGGGCGCTTTTTTCCCTGGAGAAACGCTACTTCTCCAACTGGCACCCTTTTCGTCTGTTCCGGCTTGGGGGCGTTGCCTTCTTTGACGCCGGGCGTGCCTGGTTTGTCGATGGGCGGCCCAATGGGCCTGACGAAGGGGTACTCAAAGACGTCGGCCTGGGGTTGCGGTTGGCTTCAAGCCGGGTTGAAATCAACCGCATGCTCCATCTCGATTTTGCGGTGCCTCTGGATGGCGATGACGACATCAGTCGCTACCAGGTGCTGATCCGCGGGCGCAGTGAGTTCTGATCCTTGCATTATCGATCAGGGAGAGAGCAGAGAGTGCATGTGCCGTGCCGTCTCTGAGGGGGTTTCGAGCATGGGGGCATGCCCGATGCCCTCCAGTATCACCAGGCGCGAGTCCTGGATATGCTCGTGCATGATCTCGGCATTGGCCACGTTGAGCACGCGATCCTTATCTCCCCAGAGAATCAGGGTTGGTGCGCGAATGCCCTCCATAACTGCACCGAAGTCTGCGTCCGCGTCGCGACGAATATCCTCGAAAATAACCTCATTGATCTCGCGGTTGGCCAGGTGACGTTCTGCTATGACACGACTGATTGGCCAGGGGAGAAAGGGACGCTCTTCCATGACGAAATCCATAAGGTCGTTGAATTCGGATACGTCCTCCATGATCAGCGGATTGGTACCGGCCTGCAGATGCTCTTCCAGTTCGGAGGGATGCTCGTGGACGCCGGCGGGGGCGATGAGCGTGAGGGTTTTCACCCGATCTGGTCGGGTTGAGGCAAACACAGCGACTATGGCGCCGCCCATGGAACTGCCCGTGAGGTGGGCGGAAGAGACATCCAGAGCATCCATGATGGCGTCAAGATACCCCGCCTGATCGGCGACGGTATAGGAGAGATCCGGGTCCTGGATGCTGTCGCCATGGCCTGGCAGATCAATGGCGACGACATGGTAATCGTCGCGGAAGTCGCGGGCCAGGCGTATCCAGTTCTGTTTGTTGGCGGCAAAGCCATGCACCATCAGCAGCACCTCCCGGTCATCGCGGGGGGAGCGGCTTTCGTAGTAGGCGATGTGCTTGCCATTGATTTCCAGTGCTTTCTCCTCAAGGTTGGCCTGCCTCAGTTCATGGTTCAGAGCCCATGTGTGGACGCTCTCGCGGAAACCGGAACAGCCGGTGACGATCAGAGCCAGGGTCAGGAGAACCAATAAACGACTGGCGGCGGAGAATGCGGGTTTTCGATCCATAATGTCTTCCATTGCGTGGATGTTTGTTCCTGGATGGCTCGCGGATAAGGGTGAATGGGGCTTCAGCCTCTGGTAATCTACTCGTTTTCCCTGAAGGCGCCAATGGTATGGACCAGACTGATCGCCATCATGCCTGTAAGGAGCTTGCCCGTCGGGGCCTGCTCGGCAGTGTATTCTATTTTCTTCTCTGGCTGATTGTCCTCTCCGTCACACCGATCGGGGAGGACCTTCCACGCTTTGCCCTCTATGTCGGGTTGATTTTTGCCGTTACCGGAATCTGCCGTTCGATTCTCGGTTATTTCTATCTGCATGGCCGTACCCAGAGCCGGGCCCGCTGGTTTTATGCCTACGCGGCCTGTGTGCTGATCTCCGGTGGTACCTGGGGGCTCGCTACGGCGGTTGTTTTCTGGAGCTATCTGCCGCAATGGCCTGCCTTTCTGGTGGGCTTCTCGGCAGCGGGGCTTGTCGCCGGTGGTACCTTTTCCGTAAGCAGTCATCGGGTACTGCAGGTTCTCTACATCGTGGTCACCATGCTGCCGGCAGCGCTGACTCTGGCCTTTATGGAAGAACCTCAGGCGCGGGTTCTGGCGCTTCTTTTCGTTTTCAATGCTGCGTTTCTGTTCACCATTGGTGGGTCGCTCCACCGTCAGTACTGGGATCTTCAGTTGCTCAGTGATACAGACTCCCTCACAGGTCTGGCCAACCGCCGGCGGTTTGATCGAGTGCTGCGGGATGAGGTGAAGCGGGCACGACGCGGAGACGCTTCACTCAGCCTGATGCTGGTTGATGTGGACCATTTCAAGCTCTACAACGACAGTTACGGCCACACCCGTGGAGATTATGTGCTGGAGGTGGTGGCCGAACGCCTCAGCCAGTGTATGCGACGCTCCCAGGATCTTGCCGCGCGCTATGGTGGTGAAGAGTTTGCCTGCGTGCTGCCGAGCTGTTCCAAAGAAGGCGCCAGACTTATGGCGGAGCGCATACAGGAAAGTATTGACGCGTTGCGACTGCCGCACCTGTTTTCGCCTACTGCGCCCCGCGTTACCGTCAGTCTGGGGGTGGTCACCCTGGAAAGCGGTACGCCCTGCGAACCGGACCGGTTGGTGGCGCAGGCGGATAAACTGCTGTATCAGAGCAAGGAACACGGTCGTCACCGGGCGACCTGTGGTCTCTATTCCAATGAATCCGAGCGAGAGTCGGCGTCGTATTGGACGGCGTCCCCCAATTCCGATGGAGAAGGAAACGATCATGACTGACACTCAGTACGATCTCGTGGTATTTGGTGCCACCAGTTTCGTTGGAAAGATCCTGGCGGAGTACCTGAAGCGAACCTACGGGAGCGATGGCGAGTTGAAGTGGGCGGTTGCCGGACGATCCAGATCCAAGCTGGATGCCCTCAAGGCAGAGCTCGGAGAAACCGAGCTGCCTGTGCTCGTAGCGGATGCCTCAGACGAGCAGGCATTGAAAGCCCTGTGCGATTCCACTCGGGTCGTGGTTTCCACCGTGGGCCCTTATGCGCTCTATGGCGAACCACTGGTCAAGGTCTGTGCTGAAACCGGTACCGATTACTGCGACCTCACGGGTGAAGTGCAATGGCTGCGGCGCATGATCGAAAAATACCAGTCCGCCGCCGAAACCTCCGGTGCGCGAATCGTCAACTGCTGTGGGTTTGACTCCATCCCGTCGGACCTGGGTGTCTATTTCCTGCAGCAGGAAGGGCAGAAACGCTATGGTCAGCCGTTTTCCCGAGTAAAGATGCGTGTGCGAGCGGCAAAGGGAGGGCTTTCCGGAGGCACGGTTGCCAGTCTCATGAACGTGGTGAAGGAAGCCTCCGCGGATCCTTCATTGCGCAAGGAACTGGCCAATCCCTATTCCGTATGCCCGCCCAATCATGGACTGACCGCCCGTCAGCCCAATGTAAAATCAGCCCAGTACGACAGTGATTTTCAGGCCTGGACGGCGCCTTTTGTCATGGCAGCTATCAACACACGCGTGGTCCATCGTTCCAATGCCCTGTCCGGTGCCGCCTATGGCCGGGATTTCCGTTACGACGAAGGCGTGCTTACCGGGCGTGGCCTCAAGGGTCGTACCACGGCCTACGCCACCATGGGAGGATTGGGTGGCTTTATGCTGGGGGCTTCGTTAAAGCCCACTCGCTGGGTCCTGGAAAAGTTTGTTCCCAAGCCCGGCGAAGGACCAAGCCCGCAGGATCAGGAAAAGGGTTTCTTCGATCTGAGGTTCCATGGTCAGACATCGGATGGCCAGACACTGCGTGCCCGAGTAACCGGTGACCGTGATCCGGGTTATGGTTCCA
>SLIH01000095.1 GCA_007135745.1 Halomonas sp.
CCTTTTGGCCCTGCTTCCTTTTCTTTTTCTTTTTCTTTTTTGCCTCCGCCGAGCGCTTCCCCAAGCGCTTGGTCAATCTGGAAGCAAGCTTTCTTCTTATTATTTACGTTATTGTGACGCTGCGGATCAGAAATTTCAATAAATGATGAACCCGCTTTCACTTTTTTGTCGACAGGTACTCAGGCCAGAGCTCTGCTAATCTCTGGGTAAAAGCCCCCGAAGGGGAACATAAGGCTCATCAGACTCGACAGGTACACCCTATGGCGAACGCAACCGTTGCCGATGCACTGCGTGAATTCATGACATTCCTGGAGATACTGGACGATGCCTATTGGGAAGCCGACCGCATCCAGCACAAGGATACCCTTTACGACATCATCAGCATCTTTCACACGGAGGTTACGGAGCTGAACAAGCTCAGCATTCAGGATCACCACTTCCCCTACGAGATCACAACCGAGGTGTTACGGCGAGTGGTGCCAAAGCTCGAGCGTCTGTCCAGCCTTCAGGAGGACATTATCCAGCGAACCCAGACAGCCACCGATTTCCGGGAAGTGCTCTCCAGCGTGCTGAATATACTGGAAGAGCAGCTCGACATCGGGTCTCTGTGATCAGGCCGCCACACCCCCCGACACCGGGTCGGCCAGGGGACGTTCACCTTCGGGCAGCACCGGAAACGAGCTGGCTGCACGATAGACAAAACGGGCCAGGGCAGGGAAATGGTGACCCACGATGGGAATGCCGGTATTGACCAGGGATACGGAAATATCACGGCTGGGGTCAGCCCAGCACCACTTGTTGATAAGCCCCACATGCCCGAAGGCCTCTCCAGAGCATGGTCCCCAGATGCCTACCGGATCCGCACCCAGCATGAAACCCGCACTGAAACGCATGGGCACCAGCATGGTTCGATCCATCTGCATGGAACCGTAGCCCTGCACGGCTCGAACAATGGTCTTCTCATCCACCAGACGGCGGCCTTCCCAGACACCGCCGTTGAGCATCATCTGGAAGAAACGCCCCATTTCCTCGGCCGTGCCGACCAGATTGCCGGCCGGGATCACGGCCTCCTGGAAACGCGGATCATTGCTGACTTCCGCTACGGTATCGATGTCACCTCCCAGGGCGCGGCGCACAATCCAGGAAACCGGAAAGACCGGTCTGGGACCGGTAGCATAATTCCAGGCCAGATCCAGAAGCTGTTCATGGTCAATCCCATAGGTGAAATAACGCATGCCCATGGGCTGACGAATGCGCTTATCCAGTAATGTCTCAATGCTCTCCCCGGTCACTCGCCGGACCACCTCGCCCAGCACATAGCCGCCGGTTATCGCGTGATAGGCCACTTTGGCGCCATCAACTTCGATCGGCTGAGCCCTGCAGAGCAGCCGCCAGATTTCCCGCTCGTCCCAGAGTGTGTCCAGGGGCGCATCGGAGGGCAGGCCGGGTATGCCCCCGCGATGGGAGAGGATCTGATGAATGGTGATATTCTTCTTCCCCTTATCGGCAAACTCAGGGCAATAGAAACTCACCGGATCAAGCAGATGAATCAGGCCGTCCTCGGCCAGCATATGGATGAGAAGCGCAGTGACGGCCTTGGAGGCCGAGAAATAGCAGATCGGTGTCTGCGGCGTCATGGGCACCTTGGGCCCATCCGGGCGGTCAAACGGACCGTTGCCCTGGGAGTGGCCAATGGAGCGGTTGATCAGAAGCTTCCCACGATGACGCAACGCCAGCTGGATACCGGGGTGGGTCCCGGTACGGTACAGATCCCGAACGGAGTCCCAGATGCGGTCCACGACCTTCGGGTCAACACCAACTTCCTCAGCGGGTACTTCATTGGCGCGGTCCACATCGGTCACCCGATCCAGATCCCTGGGAATTCGACTGCTCTGAAGTGCCGTTCTAAGCCACTGATTCATAGAATAGTTCCTGTCTTTTCGAGGGTGCTGCGCATCACCCCTCTTCCCAAACACTCACTGCATTATGGCACGGATTTCAGACTCTGGCCCGAGCCTCTGTCCGGGCGGCAAGCACATCATCCATCCCGGCCGTGAAATCCCGCTTGCCACCAAAGGAGGGATGACGGACCCGAGCAATATCCCGCCGGGGAAAAGCAAGCCGTGCACATTCAGCGCCGGCCCGCCCAACGCCAACCACACGCACTGGCGCAAACAGGGCTTCGAGTTTCTGAAGGTAGAGCATCCCCTCACGAATTTCCTCGCGCCGCGGCGCCCGGTTGGTCCCCGGATCACCCGCACGGTGAGGATGGAAAGGAAATGCATTCCAGCACAAAGGCGTCACGCCTCTGCTGACCAGGTATTCCCAGACCATAGTCGCTGTGTTCTCGGATTCATCGTCTCTGATATCCAATCGCTCCCTGAGGCGTTCAACAAACGGATGTTCCGCATCAGCAAGCAGCCGGGCGCTGCTGAAAGGGACTCCCGTGAGACGCCCCCCACGAAAGCCCAGCGCCTCGCCGACCAGCATCAGGGGCATTTCAACTTCCTCCCGGAGCGTGCTCAGCCAGACGTAAAGGTTCTCGCGCAGGTGGCGTCTGCGGTAGGGGTTATACACCTCATCCGTGGACGGCCTGCGAGCCAGGCGGTTAACGAAGGTGCGCAAGGGATCGCGCTCAACCATCAGGTGTCCCTGTCTCTCGGTGCCGACCCCAGTTTCTGCTCGATGCGGTCAAGCTGCGCCTGGAGTTCAGTCATGCGCCCGTGCATATCATGTATCTCCGCAGCTTCACCCTCACCGGTTTCCAGCGACATCTTCTGACTTTCCCGCTCCATAACCTGCAGCACGATCCCGATCATCATGTTGAGGAACACAAAGGCCGTCAGGAAGATAAAGGTCAGGAAATAAATCCAACTGTAGGGATGGACTTCCATGGTTGGATAAAGCACCTGGGTGGCCCAGCTTTCAAAGGTGGCCACCTGGAAGAGGGTGAGCATTGCCAGGGCAATATTACCCCAGCGATCCGGATCCACATCCTCGAACAGGAAACTGCCAACGGCACCGTAGATGTAGAAAATGATGAACATCAGCAGCAACACATAAGCCATACGCGGGATGGCTACGAGCAGCGAAACAACCAGTACCCGCAACTCGGGAATCAGCGATATAAGGCGCAGGATACGGAAAATGCGCAGCAGCCGTGCCAGCAGGACCATTTCCGAGTCATCCACCGGGATCAGGCTGGCGACGACAATGGTGAAATCAAAAACGTTCCAGCCGTTGCGGAAGAAATTCTTCACCCGCTCTTCCGCCGCCATCCGGATCAGGATTTCCACCAGGAAAAAAACCGTGATCGCCCAGTCCATGACATGGATAAACTGCTCGAAACGCGTGGCCTCTTCATAGGTCCGGGCACCCACCAGCAGGGCAGAGACAATGATGATGGTGATCACCGCCATCTCGAATGCCCGGTTACTGCGGATATTCTCAAACCGCTCGCGCATGGAAGTGAACGAAGTGCTCATAGTTCTTGGCAGCCGTTATCAGATCAGGAAAGGGCGCATTATCCCTGATTCGTGCGGGGGACGAAAATATCCACTCCAAGCAGTGAGTCTGCCAATACCGTAGGGTGCCGGTGAGCAAAGCGAACCGCACCGTGGAGCCGCCAACCGCCGGTGCGGTTCATTCCATTCACCGCACCCTTCGGTACTCAATCGCCTCCACGCAGGCTCCCACAGACTCCCCAAACCTGGAACCTGGAACCTGGGACCTGCCTCCCTTGCTCCTACCCTATTGACAGCTTCGATACCCTGTGAGTATATTTCACCCAAATTACTAGACGACCGGTCTAATTGGCATGGGACGACCACAACGCAACCAACAGGTGCGCCGGGAATTGCTGGATACCGGCATGCAGTTGTTATCCGAGCAGGGGTATCACGGCACGGGAATCAAGGAGGTGCTTGATCGCGTACAGGTGCCGAAAGGTTCCTTCTATCACTATTTCGACAGTAAGGAAGCCTTCACCGCGGAGATCATCACCGATTACATCGAGGGCCTGCTGAAACTCATGGATACGCAACTGGCCCGCAGTACTTCAGGCCCACGCGAAACCATCCGCCATCTCTATTCACTCATGATCACCGAATTCGAGCGTCGGGGGTGTATCCGGGGCTGCCTGTTGGGCAATCTCGCCGCGGAAATCGGCGCGTCCAGCCAACGCTGTCAGAAGGCGCTTCAGGATGCTTATCGCAACTGGCTGCGACGCTTTCTCCCTTTGATTGAAGCCGGCCAACAACAGGGGGAGTTCCGGGACGACCTGGATGCCACCCTGCTCGCCGACCTGTTCTGGAACCACTGGGAAGGGGGCATCCTGCGAATGAAGATGGAAGGCCACGCACACGGCCTGCGTCGCAATCTTGATGTGCTGTTGGATGAGCTGATGGCACCGGCTGGCAAATAAACGAGGAGACATCATGACTCAAGCCCCCACACTCAGCACTGAGCTTACACTGGCACGCGGCCGAGCGCTGAAAAACCGCCTGGCGAAATCGGCCATGAGCGAACAGCTAGGCAACAGCAACCATGATCCGGACGAGCGCCTCGCGCGGCTCTATCGAACCTGGGCCGATGGCGGGCTTGGCCTTTCAATGACCGGCAACGTCATGATTGACCGCAGTGCCCTGGGTGAGCCGAAAAATGTTGTGCTGGACGAAAACAGTGATCTGGAGGCCTTCCGGCAGTGGGCCCGGGAAGGGCAGACCAACAACAGCCAGATATGGATGCAACTCAATCACCCCGGCAAACAGATCCCGCGGTTCCTCAGCCCGGAACCCGTGGCACCCTCGGCGATTCCACTGGGGCGGGGACTCGACAAGCTGTTTGCCAAACCCCGGGAACTCAGCGAGGACGAGATTCTCAGAATCATTGATCGATTCGCCTTTGCAGCCTCCAAAGCAAAAGAAACCGGTTTTTCCGGGGTTCAGATTCATGGTGCCCACGGCTACCTGGTAAGCCAGTTCCTCTCACCCCGGCACAACAAGCGCGACGACGCCTGGGGTGGCACACCTGAGAAAAGGCAGCGCTTTGTGCTAGAGGTGTACGCGGCCATCCGCAAGGCAGTGGGCGATGATTACCCCGTGGGCATCAAGCTCAACTCCGCCGATTTCATGAAAGACGGCTTCAGCGAAGAGGAATCCATGGGCGTAGTCCGCGCGCTATCGCAGGCCGGCATTGATCTGATCGAGATCTCGGGAGGCACGTACGAGGCACCCGCCATGACCGGTTATAAGGTCAACGACA
>SLIH01000464.1 GCA_007135745.1 Halomonas sp.
CCCGCCACCCGGGCCGGGATCGCATTCATCAGCACGGATGACGGATAGGCGGCCTTGCCACCCGGGACATAAATTCCCGCACGATCCACTGGCGTGACGCGCTGTCCGAGACGGGTTCCATCTTTTTCCCGGTACTCCCAGGAATCCGGCAACTGCTTCTCGTGATAGCGACGAATCCGTGCTGCCGCCACTTCCAGTGCTTCACGCTTCTCCCGGCCGATGGCCTTGAACGCCTGTTCCTGCCGTTCGGGGGAAACCTTCAGCTCCGCGACCGAGCCGGCGTCAATCCGGTCCAGCTTCTGCGTATAGCGCAGCAGGGCTGCGTCGCCTTCGCGACGAACGGCGGCCAGAATTTCCCGAACGGTTTCCTGAACCTGGTGATCAACACTCTCTTCCCAGTTCACCTTTGCGCGCAACAGCTTCTCAAAATCCGGCTGATCGCTGTGCAGCCGGCTGATGTTGAGTTCACTCATGATCACTTACCTTTCTGTGTTCGCGCCTCGGAGGCTCCCTCAGGCTTCTGCCAGTCTCTGCCTGACAGCTTCGCCCATCTGTTCAATCAGGGGCTGGATGCGCTCATGCTTCATCTTCATGGCGGCCCGATTCACCACAAGCCGGGAGCTGATCCCTGCGATGATCTCCCGCGGCTCCAGGCCATTGGCACGCAAGGTGTTCCCGGTGTCGACAATATCCACAATCTCATCCGCCAGCCCCAGCAGCGGTGCGAGCTCCATGGCCCCGTACAACTTGATGATATCCGCCTGCTGCCCCTCACTGGCGTAGTACTGCCTGGCCAACTGGGTAAATTTTGTCGCAACCCGCACGCGCCCCTGAGGCCTGGGTTTGCCGGCGACACCCGCCGTCATCAACTTACAGCGGGCAATATGGAGATCGAGGGGTTCATAGAGGCCATCCCCCCCATGCTCCATCAGCACGTCCTTGCCGGCCACACCAATGTCGGCACCGCCATACTGGACGTAAGTCGGCACATCCGTCGCCCGAATGATCAGAAGCCGCACATTGGCCGCCGTGGTCTCGAACACCAACTTTCGGGTCCGGGCCAGATCGTCCACCGGCTCAATACCCGCCGCCGCCAGCAGCGGCAGCGTTTCGTCCAGAATTCGGCCCTTGGACAGGGCAATGGTCAGTTGCTCCGACATGATTTGATAATTTCCCAATTCAGTGGCCGGACAGGGGGTTAACCCGGAATCCGGCGGATGGTCGCCCCAAGAAGCTGGAGTTTTTCCTCGATGCATTCATACCCGCGATCAATGTGATAGATCCGATCCACCAGAGTTTCTCCACGCGCAACCAGTCCCGCAATCACCAGGCTGGCTGATGCCCTCAGGTCCGTTGCCATAACAGGCGCTCCAGTCAGGTAATCCAACCCCCTCACGATGGCGGTATTGCCCTCCAGGTCGATATCCGCACCCATGCGGATCAATTCCTGGACATGCATGAAGCGATTTTCGAACACCGTTTCAGTCACTGACCCCGTGCCCTCCGCAACAGCATTCAGGGCCACAAACTGGGCCTGCATATCGGTAGGGAAGGCAGGATAAGGCGCTGTTCGAAGGTTGACCGCGCGAGGGCGTCGGCCGCGCATGTTCAGCTCAATCCAGTCTTTGCCCGTGCTGATTTCCGCTCCGGTTTCTTCAAGCTTGAGCAGCACCGCCTCGAGAATATCCTCACGGGTATCCTTGAGCAGCACACGCCCTCTTGTCGCCGCCGCGGCACACAGATAGGTCCCGGTTTCCACACGGTCCGGAAGCACATCAAAATGGCAACCGTGCAGGCTTTCCACGCCGTGGATCTCAATGGTGGAGGTACCATGACCACGAACATCAGCCCCCATGGCAATCAGGCACTCCGCCAGATCCACCACTTCCGGCTCCCGAGCGGCATTCTCCAGAATCGTCACCCCATCAGCCAGGGCGGCGGCCATCATCAGATTTTCCGTGCCGGTCACAGTCACCGTATCCAGGAAGATATGCGCTCCCTTGAGCCGGTCCTTGCAGTAAGCATGGATGTAGCCACCCTCCACGAGGATCTCGGCCCCCATCTGCTCCAGCCCCTGAACGTGGAGGTTGACGGGCCGGGTTCCAATGGCACAGCCACCGGGCAGGGACACATGGGCCTCGCCGAAATGAGCCACCATGGGACCAAGCACCAGGATGGATGCGCGCATGGTCTTGACCAGTTCATAGGGCGCAGTCAACTCCTTGATGGAGTTCGCATCCACCTGCACGCTCATACGCTCGTCGATGAGCAACTCCACACCCATGCGCCCCAGCAACTCGATCATCGTTGTGATGTCATTCAGGTGAGGCAGATTGCCAACAGTGACCTTGCCATCGGCCAGCAGGGTTGCGGCCAGGATGGGCAACGCTGAGTTCTTGGCACCGGACACCCGGATTTCACCATCAAGCGGTTGACCGCCCTGAATAAGTAATTTATCCACCAATATGCACCTGTAGGATGTCAGCCAGAAAAACCGGGGCAGATGAGCACAGCGTCAGATATCCAGCTCAATGGCCGGACTGCTGCTCCCATTCCCGGGGAGTGAATGCTTTGATGGTGAGCGCGTGGATTGTGCCATCGGCAAGCAGATCATTGAGAATGCCGTAGATGGTCTGCTGCTTCCTTACGGGGCTCATGCCCTCAAACCGTTCGCCCACGGCAACCACCAGGAAGTGATTCCCGTCGCTCTTGACCTCAAGTTCACAATCAGGGAGTTCTTCGGCAAGTCGTTCCCGTACGTCTTCCGCCTGCATGCTGTCACCTGCTTTTCGGGAGTTTACCGCGCACCGGACCTGCCGGCACGCCGGGAGCGAAATTGTACCCTATTAGCATCATGCACTGAAATGCGGCTGCTCAGTCCGTCTTTGAATCGTCAGAAGCGGGAAAAAAACCACCCAGACCGCTGACCGCAGCCATTGAGCGCAATCCCTCTGGCACACCCAGGAATTGCAGTTCCACACCCAGTGCGCGTGCATAACGGTGCCAGCTCAAAAGCAGCGCCAGCGGGACGCTGCCCGAGCCATCCACTGCAGAGAGGTCCAGGGTGCAACGCCCATTGGCTGCCTGGTTTTTCAGAATACGATACCCCTGCTCGCGCAGCCTGAGGAGTTCCCGGCTATGGGGCACCCGGCCCTGGAGCCGGAACACCCCCTCACCCGCCTCCTCCAGGGAAGCGTCATGACTCCGCTCAGGGCGCTGAGTCAACACGTCAGTCGTCACCACCTTCCTCGACAGCTTCTTCCAGACCTTCGAGATCAGCGACCTCTGCCGACCAGCTGTCGATCACCTTCTGGACGTCCCCCCGGTGCTCCTCCATCTCCTGGTTGAAGCGATCACGGAAGGCAAGGCCAATGTTGATGCCCTCGACAATAATATTTTCCATCTGCCAGTTACCATCGTCGGGGCGATACATGGAATACACCACGCCATAGCGACCACCACCCTCAGTGGTAACCGTCAGATTGACCGTGGCACGGCTCTCATCACGCGGATTGATCCGGGCACTGTCCACCTTGAGATCAAAATCACCCGTTTCGGTAAGCGCACCTCCATAGGCATCGTATAGGCTACGCCGGAACGCCTTGACGAACTCATCACGCTGTTCGGGCGAAGCCTGGCGGGCATACTGCCCCATGACCCGGGCGGCAATGCGGCGAAAAGCCACGAAGTCCTCAAGCGCTTCATTCATTTCAGCATAGAACTTCTCACGGTCTTCATTATAGATTCCACGTACTGACTCCAGCCGATCCACCAGCTTGAGGGTATTTTCCTTTACGTACTCTTTCAGGGCTTCCTCGTTATTCACCGAAGCCAGCGCCTGAAGAGGCAGAAGTAGAAGGGCAAGTGCGAGAAACCACACCGATAAACGTGCGTACATGAAGGCCACCTTTGGCTGTTGATCTTATCCTGACAGTTCGATTCGTCTGTCGGCCCAAGTCTATCGACAATTAGATGCGATGGGGAGTGTCCGGTATTAACAGGTTCTCACATTCCGGTGGCGAAGTTACTGATAAGCTGCTCAAGATTCATGGCGCTTTGAGTGTCATAGAAAAAGTCCCCGTCCGCCAGTGAGTCCAGATCTCCGCCCAGGGAAATATCGATATACTGTTCGCCAAGCAGCCCGGAGGTGCGGATCACCGCCGTACTGTCCGCAGCAATCCGATCAACACTGGCATCAATCTCCATCGCTACGATGGCACGGTAGGAATCCGGATCCAGCGTCACATCGCGAATCCGCCCCACCGTCACCCCGGACATGGAAACCCGCCCCCGTTGCCGCAGCGAACCCGCATCGTTGAACTCCGCATAGACGGTGTAGGTTTCACCCCGCTCCGCTGCGGTAAGCCCACTGACCTGCAACCCCAGAAAGATAAGAGCGGCAGCCGCAAGAGCAACAAAACCACCAACCAGAATCTCCACGCCCCGCTGATGCATCAGTAATCTCCGAACATGACCGCAGTCAATACAAAATCAAGCCCAAGAACTGCCAGTGACGAGTACACCACAGTCCGCGTTGTCGCCCGACTGATCCCCTCGGAAGTGGGAACCGCGTCAAACCCCTGATGGACAGCAATCCAGGCACATACCAGCCCAAAGACTATGGCTTTGATAATACCATTGAGTACATCCTCGCCGAAGTCGACCGCTGACTGCATATTATTCCAGAATGCGCCATCGTGAATACCGAGCCATTCCACACCAACCAGCATTCCTCCCCAGATTCCGACCATGGCGAAAATCATGGCAAGCAGAGGCAGGGCCACGAAGCTGCCCCAGAACCTGGGCGAGGCGATTCGGCGTATCGGGTCCACTCCCATCATTTCCATGCTGGCCAGTTGCTCCGTGGTTTTCATAAGACCGATTTCGGCGGTCAGCGCGGAGCCGGCCCGACCCGCAAACAACAGAGCCGTCACCACCGGTGCCAGCTCACGCACCAGTGTCAGCGCCACCATCTGACCAACGGCGTCCTCGGAGCTGAAATCCACCAGAATATTGTATCCCTGTAGCCCCAGCACCATACCGATAAACAGTGCTGACACGATGATGATGGGAAGAGACAGCACACCCACACTGAACAGCTGCCTTATAAACAGGGGAAATCCCTGTCGCGGCCTGGGAAGCAGTGTCAGCAGACGAAAAAGGAGCAGCCCGCTACGACCAAAAGCCGCCAGCCAGGATAGAGTGGCATGCCCCAGACGCTGCAATGGATTCAGGTTCACG
>SLIH01000072.1 GCA_007135745.1 Halomonas sp.
CATCTGTTGCAGGGGCGTCCCCTGCACAGCAGACGACTGTTTTCAAAAAAGGGAGACGAATAATGGCGGAAACCGAATCCCATTCGGTCGCTCGGGTGCTTCTTGGGGTTAATGTGGACCACGTGGCGACTCTGCGTCAGGCCCGTGGTACCCGTTATCCGGATCCCGTTCAGGCCGCGCTGCTGGCCGAGGAAGCCGGGGCTGATGGCATCACCATCCATCCGCGTGAGGATCGCCGCCATATTCAGGACCGCGATGTGTTGTTGTTACGGGACATGCTCAATACCCGAATGAACCTGGAAATGGCGGTGACGGACAGCATGCTGGCGCTTGCCGAAAAGGTGAACCCGGCACACTGCTGCTTTGTCCCGGAAAAGAGGGAAGAACTCACCACGGAAGGCGGCCTCGACGTGCTCGGGCAGAAACAGCGGGTTGCCGATGCCTGCGCACGAATGGCGGCCATGGGGGCCGAGGTGTCGTTATTTATTGATCCGGACGAAAGGCAGCTGGATGCTGCAGTCGAAGCTGGCGCGCCCGTGGTGGAACTGCACACGGGCGAATACGCCGAGGCGGACAATCCGGACGAACAGGCCCGTGAACTGGAGCGCCTGCGACGCTGTGTCCGGTATGGTCAATCACTGGGGCTGACGGTTAATGGCGGGCACGGACTGCATTACCACAATACGGAAGCAGTGGCGGCCATAGCAGGGATTCATGAATTGAATATTGGTCATGCCATCATCGCGCGGGCGTTATTTACCGGTATCAAGGACGCCGTGCGGGAGATGCGAGAGCTCATTCAGAGGGCCGGCGCCGGTCGTTGAGGTTTTCACGCAGTTCTTTCTCCCAATCAACCTGCTCGCACCAGTGCTGGAGCCGGTCGATGGCTGCCAGCAGTTCCTTGACCAAAGAGTCGACCGGCTGTTCCTTGCGTTTCAGAGCACTCTCGAGTTGCTGGGCGGCTTTCTGAAGTTCCGGAACCCCCGTATAGCGGGTTGCCCCATGAAGCCGGTGGACGCGCTCCAGCAACTCATCCCAGTCGTCACTGGCGTGCAGTTGTTTGATGGCCTCGGCATCGCCGGTTACCGCCTCCAGTAGCATGCTCAGCATTTCCTCGGCCAGATCCAGTTTTCCGCCTGCCAGCCGGATGCATTCATCAATGTCCACGCTGGGCTTCTGTCGTGAGCGGGCGGAGGGGCGTATGGCAGATTCACGGCCGAAATGACTCTGTGGGCCATGCTGGGTTTCATTGACCGCAAAGCCGGTGAAGCGTTGGATCGTTCGGGCGATGACTTCCTGGTTGACGGGTTTGGTGAGGTAGCCATCGAATCCGGAGTTCAGCAGGTTTTCCCGCTCTTCGGTCAGGGCATGAGCGGTGAGGGCAATAATGGGGATTCTCGCGTTACCGGAATCCAGTTTACGGATCCGCGCCGTTGTCTCCACACCGTCCATGCCAGGCATCTGAACGTCCATGAATACCAGGTCAAATGAGGTCTTCTGAAGATGCTTGAGTACCTCAAAGCCACTGCGTGCTCCGGCTACCTCAAGATTCAGGTCTTCCAACAACGTAATGATCAGTTTCAGGTTGGCCTCGTTGTCATCAACGGCAATAACCCGTGGTTGTCGCCCCAGTTGTCTGGAGGAAGGCTGTTGCCTCCATGTTGGGTGCACACTGGGGAGTGACTCTTCCGGGGTTTTGCCATGAACCAGCTGAAACAGTTTCTCGTAGAGGCGCTCCCTGCGTATGGGTTTTGTCAGGTGGGCAGAAGCAATTTCCACCAGCCGGCTTTTGTCCTCGTTGAGTGTGGGGGTAAGCAGGAGGACACGGCAATCACACCGATGCTCAAGATCCTCGAGCAGTTCCCTGTATTGCTGTGAGTGCAGCAGGTGGCGGGAAATGCCAATGATCGCAAGGCTGTATCCGGCCCCATCGACCTGAGCACGGTGCACCTCGTGCTGCATTTCACTGGGTGTTGCGGCACGGGTTAGCTGCATTTTCCAGCCGCGCAGCAGATTCTCGACGGCCATGCCGGTGGTTGACTGGTATTCCAGGTAGATGACAGATTCGTTCTGCAAGGCGTCACGCGGCGTTTCGGGCTCCGCGTTGGCCGCCAGTTCCGTACGCAGGGTGAACCAGAACGTGGAGCCTTTGCCCAGTTCACTTTCCAGCCCGATCTCGCCGCCCATTTCCTCGACCAGGCGGCGTGAAATCACCAGCCCCAGTCCGGTACCGCCATACTGGCGCGCAGTGGAAGCATCCGCCTGATTGAAGGCATTGAACAGTGATTGCTGCTGCGCGCGTGACAGCCCCACACCGGTATCCGTCACGCTGATGCGAATGCGGTAGCGGCTGTCATCCTCTTCGTCGTCGAGCATGGCCCGGAGCACCACTTCGCCGGTCTGGGTGAATTTTATGGCGTTATTGACCAGGTTGGTAATGACCTGCTTGATGCGCAGTGGATCGCCGATGATGGTATCCGGCACATCGTCGTAGACCATCGGCACCAGATCCAGATTCTTCTCATGGGCCGCCGGCGCCAGCATGACCATCACCTCCTCGATGGTGTCCCGCAGCCTGAACGGTGCGCGGTCAAGCACCAGTTTTCCCGCTTCGATCTTGGAGAAGTCGAGGATGTCATTGATGATGGTGAGCAGAATCTCCGAGGATTTGCGGATGGTGTTCAGGTGATCGCGCTGTTGCGGTGACGCCGGGTTTTTGAGCAGCAGATCCGTGAAGCCGATAATGCCGTTGAGTGGCGTTCGGATTTCGTGGCTCATGTTGGCCAGAAATTCCGATTTGATACGGCTGGCTTCCAGAGCCTGTTTGCGCGCAAGATCCAGTTCGATGTTCTGGATTTCAATGGTTTCCAGGGTCTCGCGCAGATCCTCGGTGGCCTGATCCACGTTCTGCTGCATTTCATCCTGGGCCTGTTGCAGCCCCTTGGCCATGGCGTTGAGGCCCGAGGCCAGTTCTTCCAGTTCCGGGCCGGCTTCGGTTTTTACCCGTGTGTCCAGTTTCCCTTCCTTGAGCCGGCCGATTGCCCGCGTCAGCTCATAGATCGGTCCGGTGACCGAGCGACTCAGGTGCAGCGCAATGAGGGTGTTGATGCCCAGGGCGCTGCCGATCAGCAGGAGGCTGATCAGCAGGGCCTTGTAACGTTCCTTTTCCGTCTCGGCGTGGGAGAGTTCGACGCTGGCCCAGCCCAGGGGTCTGTTGGGTTCTTCCGGCGGCGGTCCCAGCTGTTCGATGTCGAGAAGACCATCGATCATCAGATCCTGGGGATAGATCGGTGATATAAACAGGGTTGCATCGCTTCCGCGCTGAACAACCGTACCACTGATTTCCTGCAATTGGTCCGGTCCGCGGACTGTCGGACGGGGGCCGGTGTGCACGAGCTCGGTACCCGAGCGGTCATGGATTGTTATGGCGCGAACATCTTTTTCATCCAGCATTGAGCTGGCCACGCCGAAGAGCAGGCTGCGATTGCCGGTGAAGGCGCCGTATTCCGAAGCGGCCGCGAGCTGGCGGCTGAGGGACTGGCCGCGGTCATCGAGCAACTGGGTAAGGTTATTGATCCAGCTGTGGGTGAAGAAAATCCCGGCCACAATAACCAGCACCATGGTGGGGACCAGTGACAGGACGAAGACCTTTTTCTGTATACCCCAGCGACGCATGGCTTCGGTTCGCAGTATTGAATCGGTTTGTGATCCCGGTTGGGACTCGGTGTCAGTTAGGCGTATCATGGGCATCTGGAGAACCCAGGCACGCGTTCCGCAAACTCTGGATACTAACACAGCCGTTGCTGAACTGGGCACCGGTTGCGACCCGCTGAAATTATAGTTTTTGAAGTCGTTCGAGGAGAGTCAGGCTCCATGCCATACCCGACCATAGAAGATTTTGTTGGCAACACGCCGCTGGTACGGCTGCAGCGGTTGCCGGGAGAAACCAGCAACACCATTCTCGTGAAGCTCGAGGGCAACAACCCGGCAGGATCGGTCAAGGACAGGCCCGCGTTGAGCATGATTCAGGAAGCTGAAAAACGTGGAGAAATTCGTCCGGGCGATACCCTGATTGAGGCCACCAGTGGCAACACGGGGATTGCTCTGGCCATGGCGGCCGCAATCAAGGGCTATCGCATGGTCCTGATCATGCCGGAAAACGCCAGCGAGGAGCGTCGTGCATCCATGCGGGCCTATGGCGCGGAAATCATCAGTGTCTCCCGGGAAGCCAGCATGGAAGGCGCTCGTGACCTGGCGCAGCAGATGCAGCGCGAAGGAAAGGGCCATGTCCTGGATCAGTTTGCCAACCCGGACAATCCTCTGGCCCATTACCGGACGACGGCACCAGAAATCTGGGAAAGTACGGGTGGGGAGATAACGCACTTCGTCTCTTCCATGGGTACCACGGGCACCATCATGGGTGCTTCACGCTATTTCCGTGAGCGCAATCCCGATATTCAGATCATTGGGCTGCAGCCGGCCGAATGCGCATCCATCCCCGGCATCCGCCGCTGGCCGGAGGCCTATCTGCCGAAGATATTCGATGCGAGTGCCGTGGACGAGGTGATGGAAGTCAGCCAGGAAGTGGCCGAGGACACCATGCGAGCGCTGGCGGCGCGCGAAGGCATTTTCTGCGGGGTTTCCTCCGGCGGCTGTGTTGCTGGTGCATTACGTTTGTCCCAGACGGTTGAAAACGCCACCATAGTCGCCATCATATGCGACCGCGGTGATCGTTACCTGTCCACGGGTGTGTTCCCCTCCTGAATCAGTCACTACCAAGAGAGTATCCAATGAGTCGACGTCGCCGCAGAGCGCGGGTTCCTGCGGAGCCCGTGAACTGTACCATTGAGAGTCTCAGCCACGACGGTCGGGGCGTGGCCCGTCTGGACGGCAAGACCGCTTTTGTCGATGGCGCACTGCCCGGGGAAACGGTTACCGCGCAGTACATGGAGCGCAGACGCAAGTTTGATGCGTTGCGCACGCTCTCTGTCGATGCCAATCCTGCCCCGGATCGGGTGACACCCCCATGCGAGCATGCCGATATCTGTGGTGGCTGCAGCCTTCAGCACCTGGATCCTGATGCCCAGATTCAGTTCAAGGAAGGTGTTCTCAAAGAGCAGTTCGCCCATTTCGGTGGCATCGAGCCCCTGGAGTGGGCCCCGCCACTGACCGGCCCCCGCCTGGGATATCGCCGTAAGGCACGTCTGGGTGTGCGTTATGTGGCAAAGAAAG
>SLIH01000286.1 GCA_007135745.1 Halomonas sp.
GGAGAAAAGCGACAGGCCGACGATGACATAGAGCCGTTTCTCGATGATCTCGCGATCGACACCGGTCATCTTAATCAGCAGGTAGCCCAGCAACGCGGCCATGATCAGCTCCCAGACACCCTCTACCCAGATGTGGACGATCCACCACCAGTAGAGCTTGTCCAGAGCCAGGTTGTCCGGATTGTAGAAAGCAAAGAACCAGAAGATACCGGCCAGCCAGAGCCCGAGCATAAGCACCAGGGAGATGGCGGTCTTGCGGCCCTTGAGGACCGTCAGGCTGGTATTGAACAGGAACATCAGCACCGAGATGGTGATCAGTATCTTCACCCAGAAGGGCTGTTCCAGGTAATGGCGACCTTCATGGATGCCGAACTGATAGCCGATGAGCGCGGCGGCGCCGGCGAAGGCGAAGATGCCCAGTTGGATATAGGCGATTTTCGGGCTGTGCAGCTCGGTCTCTGTTTCTTCCGGCAGCAGGTAGTAGGTACAGCCCATGAAGCCGATCAGCAGCCACACAATGAGCAGGTTGGTATGACTGGTTCGCATGATGCTGAAGGGCATGGCCTCGGCCATGAACTCTGGCCAGGCATAGACCATGGCCGCCAGTATGCCGAAAACGATCTGCAGCGCGAAAAGCGCCATGGCCACCGCAAAGAAAGGCAGCGCCACCTTTTGCGTTTGGTATTTCATGATAGTGTTTCCCCGTTCCTTTGAACTCTATTGATCACGACCTCAGTCCGCTCAACCCGACGGGTGCGGTGGCCAGCCCTGGGTGTCGATGTTGTCCGTCCACTCGAAGAAATCGATCAGTGCTTCCATCTCGTCATCACTGATGTCGAAGTGGGGCATCTGCCGACGTCCGGGCGCACCTGTGGGCTGCGCACGGATGAAACCGGCAATGGCGGCGCGGGCACCTTCGGGGTTGTCATGGCCGCCAAAGCGGGTCCAGACGTTCCCCATTTCCGGGGCGAAGTAGGCACCCTCGCCGAGGATGGTGTGGCAATTGATGCAGTTGTGTTCCTCCCACACGTGCTTGCCCTGGCGTACCGAGTCCGTGAAGGTTTCCTTGTCGGTGGAAACATTCACTATGTAGTAGTGACTGTGCGCGGTCAGCGCCGCGAAAACTATGAAAAAGAACAACGACCCGCCATAGAATATATTGCGGGCCGCCGTCTTAGTGAGCCCATCGCTCATGAGCCTAACCCTCCCGTGTTTTCAGTATTTTTCACCGTCAGCTCTCTGTCTTTTAGGACGCAGGCGCAGTGGTCTCTTAGACCGTGCCTGCTGACAGTAGCAGTGGGGTGGGTCTGAGTCCTTGACTCTTATCAATGCGCAGAAGCCGATTTCGCGGGGATTTATGCGGGAATTCAGTAGCGTGCGAGCACATACTCCCTGACCCAGTTACTGCGACGGTAGCGGATCAGCATTTCATTGCGCATCCTCATCAGCGCAATCCAGCCCACCAGCAGGTAGTAGCCGGCGATCATGATAAAAAGCGGTATCCACATGCTGGAGGGCATGGGCGGGCGATCCGTCAGGCTGATGGCTGCAGGCTGATGCATGGTGTTCCACCATTCAACGGAATACTTGATGATGGGGATGTTGATGGATCCAACCACCGTCAGGATGGCCGTGGCGCGGGCAGCCACATTGCGATCCTCAATGGAGTGGCGCAGGGCCAGTATGGCCAGGTAGATGAAAAAGAGCAGCAGGACGGACGTCAGTCGTGCGTCCCAGACCCACCAGGCACCCCAGGTGGGTTTGCCCCAGAGTGCACCGGTGAACAACGCGAGAAAGGTGATGGCGGCACCCAGTGGGGCGGCCGCGGCGATAAAGATATCCCCCACCCGCAGCCGCCACAGCAGGCTGAGGACGGCGGCAGCCGTCATGGCAATATAGATGCTCTGGCTGAGCCTGGCGGCCGGCAGATGGACAAAAATAATACGGAAACTGTCACCCTGAAGGTGATGCACCGGAGAGAACAGCAGCCCCCAGATAAGTCCGCATGCCAGAGTCAGGAAGGCGATCACGCCAAGGGGCGGGATAAGCCGGCCAAACAGTTGGAAGATCTGTTGCGGCTGCTGTAAACGGGACAGCCAGTCCGGCATGGAAGGGAAGCTCCGGATGCATAAAAGTGTCTGAACAGGCAGATTAGCCTGAGTATTCCCGTTGATGCCTTGATGTTGCGCAAGGTGTTGTATTCTTCGCTGGATTACCATCACGTGAGTTGTAAGAACCATGACTCCCCGTGACGGGGGAAAAGATAGGGGAAATTGAATGTCCCATTCCAGAACCTGTGAAAGTCCGCAGGAAGAGATCGGCAGCCGAACGCTGCCCATGACGGTTTACATACTCTTTCTGATGGGCATGCTTACAATTGTTACCGCACCGGTAGGTGTGCTCATTGCCCATGCCGCCAGCTTCCGGGCGCCGGACTGGGCACGCAGTCATTATGCCTTCCAGGTTCGAACCTTCTGGTGGGGACTGCCACTTCTCGCCGCCGGTCTCGCCCTGGCGATGAATCTCATCGGTTATTTCCTGATTACTTTCTGGGTCTTCTGGGTGATTGCGCGCTGTGCCGCCGGCATCAATATGCTGATGGATAATCGCCCTGTGCCGCGCCCCCACAGCCCATGGCTTGGGCGCGCGCCGAAAACGACCCGTTCCTGACGATCTGAGGGCTGATAATCATGTCGAGGTTATCGAATCCGGAGTCGCGTGCTGCCACACATGTGGTTAACACGCTGAGCTGGCTTTTCATTGCTGTGGGTTCCATTGCTGCCGTGATCATTCTGGGGTGGCTGTTTGTACCGCAGTTCTCGATCCCGGCGGGAGAAATGGCGGCCACGGTGGCGCAGGAGCGAGGCAGTGGCGGGCTTATGGCAGCCGCCTACTGGGTAATGTCAAACAGCGTCTGGTTTCTGGGCATGCTCCTGGTCGGGTCGCTTGTGACTGTGTGGGCAGCGACGGCGCTCCTGAAACGTCAACCCTGGGCGCGCCAGCTGTTTGTTGGGCTGATGTCCTTTGGTTTTGTTGCGGTGATCGGAGGTGTGGCTCTGACGCCGCTGGCCTTCGGCTTTCTCGCCGAGGCGGCGCTACCGGAAGTGCAGCAGGGCAATCCCCTGGGAGGCATGATCGGTGTCCTGAGTATCGGCATCATGGGAGCGACTGTTCTGGTCGGCATCTTTGGCTGGGTCGGGTGGAAGCTGACCACACCCGCGGTTCGGGCGGAGTTTGAGCAGAAAAGGCTTTCAGAACGGGGGAGCTGGGCCCGGGCGACCGCTCGGGGCTGAACCTTAAAGGGGTTAATCGTTGGCCCAGCTGTCGAGTACACGCCAGAGCCGGATCAACCCGTAGACAACGAAGGGTGCCAGCAACATCAGCGCCACGCCCCAGTCAAAGGTATTGATTCCCAGCGCCAGCAGGCTTACTGCGATAATGGCGCTGATGAGCAGGAGACTCAGGGCAATTACTTGGCGTCGCTGCATGGATGTCGCTCTCTGTCGGGCTGAATGGTGTTTTCTTGCATATCATTTTCTGGCTGAAGTCAGCATGCCACAGTCCGGGGTGATCGGCCTTGATCACCAGCAAGCTTCGGCATTATAGCGCCTATGGCGCCAGCGTTGACCAACAGAGGCTTTCCCGCTGATGACTGAGCATTCCAACGCCGGCTGGGGGCCCTTGTCCTCGTTGCCGGGAAACCCGCTGATGTGGGTCCTTATTCTCGGTGAACTGATCGTTTTCTCTGCTTTCTTTGCCTTCTATGGTGTGGCCCGGGCCGGCGATCCGGAAACCTTCCGGGCGTCACAGCAGCTCCTTGATCCCGTGGCTGGCGGCATCAACACCATGGTGCTGTTGACCAGTGGCCTTTTTGCCGCGCTCTCGATCGAGGCACTGGCCAGAGGTGCCGTGAAGCGGTGTCGGCAGTGGTTGTTGGCGGCGATGGGATTGGGCGTCGTGTTCTGTATCGTGAAAATCCTGGAATACCGGGACAAGATCGGTCAGGGCCTGATGCTGGAAACCGATACTTTTTTCACCTTTTACTACCTGCTGACCGGGTTCCATTTTGCCCATGTGATTTTTGGTCTGATCCTGCTGGCTCTTGTGGTTCGCTTTACCTCCATGGAGAACGTGGAGACGGCGGCGGCCTTCTGGCACATGGTGGATCTGGTGTGGATCTTTCTCTATCCCCTGTTGTATCTGCTGCGGTGACTGCCATGAAAGATCAACTACCGGGCAATCGACGTTTGCTGACGACATGGGCCATTCTGATGGTTTTGACCTGCCTTTCTCTGTTCGGTGCGCTGGCGCCGGGCGGCGGAGCTGATGCCTCACTGGCCTGGTGGGGTATCGTGCTGGTGATTGTGGCCACGTACTACAAGGCGCACCGGATTGTCATGGTCTATCTCAATCTGCGGGCTTCTTCTTCGATGTGGCGGGGCACACTGGTGGCTTTTCTGCTGGTAACCACGTTGCTGATCCTGGGCGGCTATGTGCTGAGCCTCTGGGTCCAGTAACAGTTCTGCGGGATGCTGGTGAGCGAAGCGAACCGCATCAATGGCGTCTGCAGCGACACCAAATGGTGCGGTTCATTTCATTCACCACACCCTACAGCAGGTGGCTAATGCATCGGGCTGGGGGTGTGATGCGGTTTATTACGTTCACCGGCCGTTGAGCAGTTCCGTGTCCAGATACTCAATGGTCAGGTAGTCCTCGAAATCCCAGAGTCTGACAAAGCGGCTGCGGTGCGGAGCGTTTCCTCCCCAGATGGCGAGCTCGCTCACGCCTTCCGGCATGCCTTCTTTCAGGCGCTCAAACCATTCCTCCGTCATTTCCTCGGGCCAGGGCTGACCGAAGCGATCCTGGAGCTCTGCCTGGGCGGCCTCAAAACTGGGGTTCTCGGGTCGGAACTCCACCACCAGGGCCAGTTCGTTGCGCCCACCAGGGAATACAAAGCGCACGCCGGTCTCCTCGTCTTCCTTCAGGTGACCGTCGAGGATGAGGTCTCCGTCCGAGGTTTCCTCGCGGTTGGTCTTCACCACATTGCTGGCATCCAGTGCATTCCTGACCTCTTCGCTGCTCATTCCGAACTGAGCAGCACGGTAGCCGTCCACGGCTTCGCCGGCCAGCAGGGATTGGCTTCCCAGCAGCAGGGTAAGAGTCATGGCGCTGAGTGAGCGGACAGCAAGTTTCATTTTCATCTCCAACTGA
>SLIH01000121.1 GCA_007135745.1 Halomonas sp.
GTCCCCGAAATCGTATTTGGTATAGGCATCATCCGGAGTGTTCAACACCATACCGAGATAGGCGCGTACCCCCAGGATACGTTGTCCTGTCGGATCGTCGCTTTCGTCCCGTACAATCTTGCCAGTGAAGTTACCAACCCAGGCTTCGTCAGAAGCGTTACGGATGTGATAGGTCACTCTGGCCTGATACTGATCCCGGCCAAAGTGGTATCGCTTGATAATGGAAACCCCTTCATCAGTTTCATGGTGAAGGTCCACAATCAATTCATCTTCGTTCTCGGCCAGTTCATAGCGCACCTGATCGGCTTCATACACAGGCGGCCCGCCGCGACCGGAACTGTAGGGGCCATCACGACCAATCAAACTGCTTTCCAGAATATAGGTGCGTTCCCGGTCATTCTGTAGAAGCCGCAGGGGCTCATCGGAATCGAGCGTGCGATTGTGCTGGAGAAGGTCCGCGCGGGTGATGCTGCCACCTTTGAGGCTGATCTCCAGATCAAGCACATCGGTGCGGACTTCAATGGTTTCCGCATCGCGATCAGGCATCTCGACCTGCTCATCCGTATCCGGGCGGGTCACGTCAGTGTCCTGATCGTCAGGGACCACGAACTCATCCTCTGGCGCTGGTTCCCGATCTTCAGGGGCTTCGATCACCGGATCATCGGGCCGCTCCGCCGGTTCTTCCACAACGGGCTCCGTGGGCTGGGGCTCACGGTGATAATCCTCATTCCAGGCCAGGATCAGCAGGTAGGTAACAATGGCCAGGCCCAGCCAGATAGCGACTCGTGGGATATCCATAGTTCAGTGCGTCTTTTCCAGAGAATTGGATTCGGGTTCATGATTGCATTGAGGAACCGGATCATATCCATGCGTTCCCCAGGGATGGCATCTGCCAAGACGGCGAATTGCCAGCCAACCGCCACGTATCAATCCGTGACGCTCTATGGCCGTGATGGCGTAGGAGGAACAGGTAGGGAAATGACGGCAATGACTGGGCATCAGTGGGCTTATGCCGTACTGGTAGAAACGGATGAGCCAAAGAACCAACCACCGCATTGGTGTTTCTCCCGGCAGTTCTGGGTCAGGATGAATCGACCGCTGCCTGTTTGACCAGTTTTTGCCACAGCCTGTCCAGGTGATTGAAAACCTGTTCATTATCAACCTGACCGGCCCCTGGACGGGCCAGAATAACAATATCCAGCCCGGCGAGTATTTCCCGACGGTGTCGGAAGGATTCGCGAATCAGTCGCTTTAACCGATTGCGGTCGACCGCTCGGCGTACATGTCGGCGGGCAATGATCAGCCCGATTCGAGCAGCTTGGTCTGGCCCACGGGTGCTGGGCGTTGCAAGCATCAGAAAATGGCGATTGCCCGCTCGGAACTGAACATCATCAAAAACCGCGCGATAATCCCGAGCTCTCAGCAAGCGGGCATTGCGAGGAAATCCAACCTGGGATGACCGACTCAAATCGCGGCGATCAAACGCTCAGACGTTTACGGCCCTTGGCACGACGCCGGGCAATAACCTGACGACCATTTTTGGTTGCCATCCGGGCGCGGAAGCCGTGGGTGCGTTTGCGCTTGAGTACGCTGGGCTGAAAAGTACGTTTCATGTCCGTTATCTCGTAGCAGTTGGGTGATGGGTGAGCTCAGCCACCCGACTGTCGTCAATGTTGTTTAACCAAGGGAGCGCGATTGTAGACAAATCGAGCGCTGGGATCAATGTGCAGACCCCGGAAAAAGGCAATCAGTGATGCGAGTGGAAGGGTCACAATCATAACTAGGTTTTTAGGATTCTTTTTAAAGAAAAAAAGACTGTAGTTATTGTTGTTAGTCACCCGGTTTATTGTGGACAGATGCTGTGAAGTGTTCTCCTGCCTGGGATGGAGCCTTGGAATAAGTCTGTGGGGGGGACACTGATAAGCCATGTATGGAATGAGGCGCAGTTGGTGGAAAAAATCGGGTTGTCGGCGATCATGGATTTATTGGAAGGTTACCCCCAGGATTGGACACCGTCCTTACCCTGCTTACTCCCAAGGGTTTGTGGATAAGCCAAAATAAAATTAATTTGTGCACTACCCTCTTTGTAAGTTCGTAAGTGATAGATAATAAAGTAAAAAGTTTTCCACAGGCTGTTTACAAAGATGTTTCCAGGGTTTTATGTGACGGCCGTTGCAGGGTAGAATGCCTGATCTGACGGCAGGGCTTATTGATCAGGGAACCCTGAACGTTGCGAATCCGTTGGTAGCTAAGAATCACTGTCCGGGCGAGTGCAAGTCGGGGGAGTTCGGACTGCCTTAAAAATAATGATGACAAGGAAAAGCTCCGGAGAAAGCTCCGGAGGTTTGGGGGTTTTTGCCGTGGCTTCACAGGAACTCTGGAAAGAGTGTCTGGATCGATTGCAGGATGAATTTCCTGCACAGCAGTTCAACACGTGGTTGCGGCCTCTTCAGTCTTCGCTTGGGGAAGGCGCGCTGGTACTCCTGGCACCGAATCGCTTTGTAAGGGATTGGGTGCATCAGAAATACCTTTCGCGCATTGAGGAGGTGTTACGGGAAGTGGATGGTTCCCATGGCATGCGGGTTGAGCTTCAGGTAGGTTCTGCCGCTGAACGCAAAGAGAGTATTGCGCGCTGGAGTCGCCCATCAGAAGGCGGTGCGCGACCCTCTCATTCAATAACGGCAAAGACGGCCGCGCCTGCGAGAAAACCGCAAAGACACTTGGACTCCTCAACGGAAAGTCTGCCGGATACGGAAGACATTTCCCACATGAGCGAAGAAGAGATGAATGTGGCCAATGAACGGCCCAATGACACTTCACCTGTGGAACAGTTGTTGGATCGGCGGGCTCCCGGGCGCAACGGTTCCCGGGTTGAGGTGGAGGGTGGTGTCAGTCATCAGAGTTTCCTCAACCGCAATTTCACCTTTGACACCTTTGTGGAAGGGAAATCCAACCAGCTGGCTCGGGCGGCGTCCGGGCAGGTGGCGGAAAATCCCGGAGGCTCCTATAACCCGCTTTTCCTGTATGGAGGCGTCGGGCTCGGGAAAACCCATCTGATGCATGCAGTGGGTAATGCGATTGTGCAGCGTAACCCAAATGCCCGGGTAGCCTACCTGCGTTCGGAACGCTTTGTGGCGGACATGGTCAAGGCGCTTCAGCTCAATGCCATGAACGAATTCAAGCGTTATTACCGTTCACTGGATGCGCTGCTGATTGATGACATCCAGTTCTTTGCCCGTAAGGAACGCTCGCAGGAAGAATTCTTCCATACGTTCAATTCTCTGCTGGAAGGTGGGCAGCAGATCATACTGACCTGCGATCGATTTCCGAAAGAGATTGATCACATGGAGGAGCGGCTGAAGTCACGCTTTGGCTGGGGATTGACGGTCATGGTGGAACCACCTGAACTCGAGACCCGGGTGGCCATCATCATGAAGAAAGCGGAGCAGGCACGGGTCCATATCAGTAATGAGGCGGCGTTTTTCATTGCCCAGAAAATCCGGTCCAATGTGCGGGAACTGGAGGGCGCGCTCAAGCTGGTTATCGCCAATGCCCATTTTACCGGCCAGGAAATTAACCCTGCTTTTATCCGTGAAAGCCTGAAGGATCTGCTGGCACTGCATGAGAAACAGGTAAGCATCGACAATATCCAGCGGACCGTGGCAGAGTACTACAAAATGAAGGTGGCTGACCTTCATTCCAAGCGCCGGACACGGTCCATCACCCGCCCGCGGCAGATGGCCATGGCACTGGCCAAGGAGCTGACCAATCACAGTCTGCCGGAGATCGGTGAGGCCTTTGGAGGGCGTGACCACACGACGGTCCTGCATGCCTGCAAGAAAATCGTGGAGTTGCAGGAAACCGATCCCGCGATTCGTGAAGACTACCAGAATTTTATGCGGTTGCTGACCAGTTGATCCCATGTCAGCACTGTACAGGGTTTCTTTGTAACTCCAGATCAGACAGAAAAAACTATGAAGCTAACTATAAGTAGAGAGAACCTTCTGGAGCCACTCCAGGCGATTGCTGGTGTGGTGGAAAAGAAACAGACGATGCCGGTGCTGGCCAATGTGCTGGTGGAAGCGCAGGATGATGTGCTGAAACTCACCGGCACCAACATGGAAGTGGAGTTGGTTGGAATACTCCGCGATGTTGAGCTCGAGGATGAAGGGCGCATAACGGTTCCAGCACGGAAACTGGCCGATATCTGTCGGTCCCTGCCTGAAGATTCCACCCTTGATCTGGCTCTGACCGGGGATCGCCTCAAGGTGAAAGCGGGAAACAGCCAATTCACCCTGGCGACGTTGCCGGCGGATCATTTCCCCAATGTTGAGGATGACGAGGAAAGCTTCAGCATTAATGTGGCTCAGGGCGATCTGCAGCATCTTCTGAGCAGCACAGCCTTTGCCATGGCCCAGCAGGACGTACGCTATTATCTCAATGGACTGCTGCTGGAGATTGGCAACGACCTTATTCGTGCTGTGGCGACGGATGGTCATCGGCTGGCTCTGGCGAATCTTGCGGCGGCGACTTATGTTGAGGAACCGCGACAGATCATTGTCCCGCGCAAAGCGGTCCAGGAACTGATTCGACTGATGGACGATGATCAATCTCCCGCAACCATGACGATTGGGGCCAGTCATTTACGGGTGACGGTTGGGGACTACACATTCACCTCCAAGCTGATTGAAGGAAAGTTTCCGGACTACAACCGGGTGATTCCCAGTGGTGGTGACAAAGCGGTGCTTGCTGACAGACTGACACTGCGCAGCATGCTCCAGCGAGCCGGCATTCTCTCCCATGAGAACATTCGAGGTGTCCGGTTACAGCTGGAGCCGGGTGAGCTGCATGTCTATGCAAACAACCCGGATCAGGAACAGGCAGAGGACACCATGGCGGTGGAGTATGAGGGTGAGCCGCTGCAGATTGGTTTCAATGTGGGTTACCTGATTGATGTGCTTAATGTAATCAGTGACGAACAGGTGCGGCTGGTGCTGTCGAGTCCCAATGCGTCCGCGTTGATTGAAAGCACCGGTGCAGACGACAACATATACGTCGTTATGCCCATGAGACTTTAATTGAAGGAATACAGGCAGATGGAGAACACGCTGGGAACTGGAATGTCACTGGCTCCGGGATTGAAACGAAATCCCTTCCAGTTGATGAATAATGGCGTAAAGGGTGCCCTGCGGATTGGTCAGACGGCCA
>SLIH01000297.1 GCA_007135745.1 Halomonas sp.
GGTACCTGCGGGGGCCAGTAATTCGGGGGCTGCTGAGCTCATTCAAAACTCTTTAGGGAACGGGAAGCAACCAGAAAGAATAAAACAGGTGGCTTTTTTATCCTTGATTTTTGTCAATTATTCCAGGGTAATACCACCAAAGAGGTAATCGATTTAAAAAGCAAAGCATTATAAACTTGAATATTATCCAAAACCCGGAGCTGCGGTTAATGCTTCTTGAGACCGAAATTGACCTTAATCGAATGCAGAATTCCTGCGCCGAGGCGAGCCGGTTCCTTCGCTCGCTCTCCAACCCGGACCGACTGACCCTTCTGTGCGAACTCAGTCAGGGGGAACTGTGCGTTGGCGACCTTGAGGAGCGCACGGGTGTTGCCCAACCCACCCTGTCGCAACAGCTGGGCGTTCTCCGCCGGGAGGAGCTCGTAGCGACGCGCAGAAACGGCAAACAGATCTACTACCGTATTGCAGACTCGCGCGTTCTCACCATGCTGCAGAGCCTTCATGAGATGTTCTGTAGCGAGTAAGATCTGCCGCACAGCGTCCGTACCAGAATCGCCAGACCTTAACCCCATAATCCGAGCACGGACGCCATCCATCTCCCGGGTGCCATTGCCCAGATAAAGGCACCAACCAGACCCAGATAAGCGCCCAGGGTCCATCGGCGGTGAGCCTGAACCCTTCCCTGCCTCGCAGCGGTCACAGCAGCGGCCAAAGAGACCAGGACCCAGACGGACAGCAGATGAATGGGGCCAAAGTGCCCCAGCACCGGAAAGACCCCACCTCCGAGCCAGAACGAGCTGACAGCCGACGTCAGCATCAGTGTTACCCAGAGTCTGCCAAGCGCACGATGACGACAAGATCCTTTGGTGCTGCGAAGGATCAGGGCACCGAGAGCAAGCGCAGACAGGGCAGAAGCTGTATGCAACCAGAAAGCCATAAACCGAACCTCCTCAGACCGATCAGCTTGCCAACCTGACCGAAAATGCAACTAATTGCATAAAAAGGCTAGCGCACGGGCTTTTATTATGCAACGATGTGCATATTGATTAACCATCCCATCCGGAGGTTTCCGTGTCCCTGAGAGCCGTTCTCTTAATTACGCTCAAGGACGAACCGGCCAGTGGCTATGATGTTCTCAAGCGTTTTCAGAAAGGCCTGGCCCATGTCTGGAACGCCAGCCATCAGCAGATCTACCGGGAACTCGAACGTATGTATCAGGCGGGGTTGGTGGAGCGGGAAACCGTGCCTCAGGACGGCCGCCCCAACCGCAAGGTGTACCGCATCACCTGCGCCGGCGAAGCGGAACTGAAGCAATGGCTGGAAACGCCGCTGGACCCACCCACGGTGCGCATACCGCTCTATGCCAAATTCTTCGCCTGGGAGAGCTGGCCCGTGGAGGCCCGATGGCAGGAAATGGCAAAACTGCGGAACCAGCTTGCGGAACGACTCACAACTTATCAAGCGATTGAGCAGCACTGGTTTTCGGATCCATGGTCCATGCCGGCGGAGAAGCGCGCGCCCTGGCACACCCTGAGGCTCGGCCAGAAGCTGACACAGACCTGGATTGAGTGGATTGATGAAGTGACGGAACAGGAAGAGGAACAACAATGAGCAAATCAGCACTGACACCGAGCACCATCCGCATTGGCCGACGCTATCGCGCCAACCGCCTCGACGGTCCCTACGACGCCATTGTCATCGGCTCGGGTATCGGAGGACTCTGCACAGCCGCCCTGCTGTCGAAAGCAGGCCAGAAAGTTCTGGTGCTTGAGCAGCACTACACGGCCGGGGGCTACACCCACAGCTACGCGCGCAATGGCTACGAGTGGGATGTGGGCGTGCACTATATCGGTGACGTGGGCTCCCCCCACACCGTGGTACGCAAACTCTTCGACACCATCACCGATGGCAAGCTCAAGTGGGCGCCCATGGACGAGAACTACGACCGCTTCTTTCTCGGTGACCGTGTCGTGAATCTGCGTGCCGGCAAACAGGGCTTCCGCGAATCCTTACTGGAAGCTTTCCCACAGGAAGAGGAAGCCATTGACCGTTACATGGCCCTGCTCGGGAAAATGGCTTCGGGCATGCAGCTTTACACCCTGTCCAAGCTGGCCCCCTCCTTTCTCGGCCCGCTGCTGGGCAAGGGACTGAAAAAGGGGCTGCCCAACTATTTCAACAGATGCACCTATGACGTCCTGCGTGAACTGACTGACAACGAGGAACTGATCGGCGCCCTGACGGGCCAGTGGGGCGATTACGGCGTCACACCGAGGCAGTCGAGCTTTCTGATCCACTCGCTGATCGTCAAGCACTTTATCCACGGTGGCTATTATCCCGTAGGCGGCGCCTCGGAAATCGCAAAAACCATTATCCCCGTGATCCAGCGCAGTGGTGGAGAGGTATTCACTTACGCCGATGTCACCGGGATTCTGGTCGAGAAAGGCAAAGCCGTGGGCGTGCGCATGGCCGACGGTGAGGAAATTCGCAGCCCCAGAGTGATCAGCAACGCCGGGATCATCAACACCTTCGAACACTTACTACCCCGTGAGACCTGCGAAAAGATCGGTTACCCCAGGCAGCGGGAACAGGTGACTCCCTCCATGCCCCATATCGGCCTTTACATCGGGCTCAAAGGGACACCGCAAGAACTGCAGTTGCCCAAAACCAACTTCTGGGTTTACCCCAGCGCGGACCACGACGGCAATGTGGCGAGGTTCCTCGAGAACACGGACGCGGAATTCCCGGTGGTCTATATCTCATTTCCGGCGGCCAAGGACCCCGACTATCAGAATCGCTGGCCGGGAACCTCAACCATCGAGGTGGTCGCGCCCACAACCTACGAGATGTTTGAGCCCTGGAAAGATACTATCTGGGGCAAGCGTGGCGATGACTATGAAGCACGCAAGCAGGCCATCACCGAGCGGCTGATGGCCATGGTCTATGAGAAACTGCCACAACTGAAGGGACGGGTTGATTACGTGGAAACCTCCACCCCGTTATCCACCGCCTGGTTCTGTCGCTACAGCCAGGGTGAACTCTATGGGCTGAATCATACGCCAGAGCGCTTCGACCAGCGCTGGCTGCGCCCCAAAACCAAGGTGCCCGGCCTTTACCTCACCGGCCAGGACATCCTAACCTGCGGCGTCGCCGGCGCCATGATCGGCGGCCTGCTGACGTCCGTGTCCATCCTCGGCTACAAGGGTCTGCCCATGGCCAAGCGTATTTTCGTTGACCGGGGCAAGTCCGGGGTGGATGAGCAGGTGGTGGCGCCGGCCTGACTCACTCAATGTCTGGAAGCGTGCGCAAGGCCTTTCCGAGCGCGTCTTCCGGATAGTCAAAGTCCTCAAGCTCCCCGGCAAAATAGCGGTCGTAGGCCGCCATATCGAAGTGCCCGTGGCCCGAGAGTGTGAAGAGGATGGTTTTCTCTTTACCTTCCTCTTTGGCTTGCAGCGCCTCGTCGATGGCGGCCCGCACGGCATGGGCCGATTCCGGAGCGGGAATAATGCCCTGGGCGCGGGCGAACATGACACCAGCCTCAAATGTAGCGACCTGGGGCACGGCAACCGCTTCCAGAATACCCTCATGATAGAGCTGTGATACCAATACGGAATCGCCGTGATAACGCAACCCACCGGCATGAATGCCGGGCGGCATGAAATCATGGCCCAGGGTGTACATCTTCATGATGGGTGTCAGGCCCACGCTGTCGCCGTAGTCATAGGCGTAATGTCCCCGGGTCAGGGTCGGACATGAAGTTGGCTCCACCGCCACCATGCGAATGTCCTTCCCGGCCGCCTTGTCGGCGAGAAAGGGAAACATAATGCCGCCGACGTTGGAGCCACCGCCACAGGGTGCAAGAATGACATCCGGTGAATCACCGACCTTTTCAAACTGCTTTTTCGCTTCCTGACCGATCACGGTCTGATGCAGCAAAACATGGTTGAGTACCGAGCCAAGCCCATAGTTTGTATCCTTCCGGCCGGCGGCTTCCTCCACCGCCTCAGAAATCGCCAGCCCCAGGGAGCCGGGATTCTCCGGGTCCTTATCCAGGGCATTACGCCCGGCTTCGGTGTTGCGCGAGGGACTGGGAATGACCTCCGCGCCCCAGGTTTCCATCATGGAGCGGCGGAAGGGTTTCTGCCGATAGCTGACGTCGACCATGTAGACGCGCACATCCAGCCCGAACATCTGACCCGCCAACGCAAGGGACGAGCCCCATTGTCCGGCACCCGTCTCCGTCGTCATACGATGAATCCCGGCCTGCTTGTTGTAATAGGCCTGGGCCACGGCGGAATTGGGCTTGTGGGAACCGGCGGGGCTGACACCCTCGTACTTGAAGTAGATGCGGGCCGGGGTATCCAGCATCTTCTCCAGACGCTTGGCGCGATAGAGCGGTGAAGGGCGCCAGAGGTAGAGAGCCTCGCGCACCGGTTCGGGAATCTCGATCCAGCGCTGGTCACTCATCTCCTGTTCGATAATCGCCGGCGGGAAAATCGCCTGCATCGACTCGGGCGTTACGGGCTGCTTGTCCGGACCCATGTAGGGCGCCATGGGGGTGGGCAGATCCGGGATCACGTTGTACCAGTGAGTGGGCAGTTCGGATTCATCCAGCAGAATTTTGTGTTCAGACACCAGCAATTCCCCTTAACCGTTTTGCAATGGCGGGATGGTAGCGAAACCGTAGCCTGCGAACCAGTGATTTGCGCAAGTCAGAACCAGTCATTGAGCATCACACCCAGGCCGAATCGCTGAACCCGTTCGTTATAGTCGATCAGCGTTTCACCGTATCCATTGTAATACTGGAAATAGGCCTTGAAGGAGCTTGTTATCGGGAAAGACCAGCTCAGTTCAACCGAGGTGCGATTGTCCGTACTGCGCAGGTTGTTCAATGCTTTCAGACCCAGGCTGTAACTCCCCTCGGGGTTGTAGATGACATTGACTTCTCCGTGCCCCAGATAGGCGTCGATGTCCGGGTTGTCGTCCCGACGATCACTTTCTGGAATCCGGTACCAGGGTGAAACGGAAAAAACCCAGCGGCTGGAGCTGTAAACAATGTCTCCCTTAATGCGATTCCAGCTGCGCGAAAACGGATCTTCCCGGCCATTGGACTGATGGTTCAGACCCAGAGTCACAACCTCCAGACGCCCGGGCCCAAACTCCCACCCCGGTTCATGACTCAGAAAAATTTCGGGCCCGA
>SLIH01000096.1 GCA_007135745.1 Halomonas sp.
TATTTAAATACAGCTTTGATTTTACGAGATTCGCTGCCATCTCGACATGCACCTCGGGTTTTGTCACCGGCGTCGAAGCCAGATCGTCCCCGTACGCACAGTATATGGGGCCGGTTATGTAATACTCAAGGGCTTTTGTGTGTCCAGCCTGAGGCTGGTGGTGTCTGCGGATTCCAGTGCCAGATCCCGCAGTTCACCGAAGGCATCGGCAAAAGCGGCGGCGATGCGGTCCGGATCCTGGATCAGTTTGCGGTCGCTTATGATGCCGAACTGGACACTGCCGGCGTAGCTGAAGATGCTGAGGCCGATACCCACCTCGCCAGTCTGGGGCACCCAGAACATGGGTTGACGCAATCGTGCGCCACAGAGATGGAGGTGCTCCGTTGGCCCCGGGACGTTGGTCATGACCGCGGAGGCCTTGCGGCTGAGCAGCTCCAGGGCTCGCTTTTCAAGAAGATCCGGGCCCCGGCCAAGGACATCAAGAAGCCCATAGGAGACCTGGGCCTGATAGGACTGTTTCAGATTGCGCAGATGGCCCCGCACCGTGGCAAAGCGCATGCGCGGGCAGGTGAGGTGGACTGGCAGGGGCACCAGCACCAGTCCGAACTGATTGCCCAGGCGGGTTACCGGCTGGTCGAGGGGGCGCAGATTGAACGGCATGGCCACATGGATTTCTTCGCTGGGCATGGGGGTTGCGGAATCGCGCAGGAAAGCATGGAGGGCGCCCGTTGCCGCTGCGGTCAGAACGTCGTTGACCGTGCCCTCCAGGGCCCTGGCCGTGGCCTTTACCTCGCCCAGATCCAACGGTTCTGACCAGGCGGCGATCTTGCGTCCACTCAGTCGGCCTTTCAGTGGGCTGGGCGGGTCTGCCCGGCTGAATGTGAGCTGCAGAAGGTCACTGCCAATTTTCGCCCCTTCCCAGGCAAGGCGCCCCAGGTAGGCTGGGTCTTCCCAGGCGTTACGCAGCAGCAGGCGCGTTTCGCGCCGTGCCAGACGCAGATTGCGCCGTGTGCGGTGCAGCACCCGCCGCCATTCCGGCAGTTGGTCAATCGGTCGACGTCTGCGCCGCTTCCGGGGCGCTGCCTGGCGTTCGTCGGTCAGGGTCAGCAGTACGCGCACCAGTGAAATGCCATCGGCAATGCAGTGGTGGATTCGCACCATCAGGGCACAGCCGCCCTGATAATTATCGATGTAATGGATCTGCCAGAGGGGGTGGGCGTCGTACAGGGGTGTGCTGTTGAGATCGCTGACCAGTTCCTGGAGTGCCTTCTGGTCTGCTTTTCCGGGGAGCGCGATACGGTGCAGGTGGTTGTCGAGACTGAACCAGGGGTCCTCCTCCCAATAGAAGCGGTCCCGATGGCACACAACCCGTTGCCGGAAACGGGGGAAGCTTAGAAAGCGCTCCTCGAGCAGCCGGCGCAGCGCGTCAATATCTATCCGTTCTTCAAAGATGAGCACGACACCAATCATCATGGCATTCACTGGCGATTCCATTCGTAGCCAGGCCGTGTCGACGGAAGACATGGGGGTTCTTTTTGTCTTGGCCATTTGCCTCTCCCTGCATGGAAACAGACAATTTCAGGGCACGAGTATACGACGGACATCAGCAGCCGGAAAGGTGCATTTGCTATCGGTAATAACCAGGTGAGTGCCGCCTCCCGGAAGGCGTGGCCCCGGGGTCAGCGGGTGTGTTCGCGCATAATGCGTTGCTTCTGGCGGTTCCAGTCGCGCTCTTTCTCCGTGGCGCGTTTGTCGTGCTGCTTCTTGCCCTTCACCAGGGCGATTTCGCACTTGACCAGATTTTGTTTCCAGTACAGTGCCAGGGGAACACAGGTGTAGCCTTCCTGCTGTGTCTTGCCAATGAGTTTGGCAATTTCCTTTTGGTGCAGCAGCAGTTTCCGGGTTCGCGTTGGGTCCGGCACGATATGGGTTGAAGCGGTGGGCAGCGGAGGGATGTGCAGCCCGAGCAACCAGGCTTCTTCGTTTTTCAGCAGCACGTAGGCGTCCGTGAGCTGGCATTTGCCGGCTCGCAGTGCTTTGACTTCCCATCCATGCAGCACCATCCCCGCCTCGAACTTTTCTTCGATGTGGTACTCGTGACGAGCCTTCTTGTTAAGGGCGATGGTGTTGCTGGACTGTGGCTTTTTCTTCTTGCTCATAGCTCGATTGCCGGACGCCGGTTGAAAAAGTGTGGCCCGGTTTTCGGTAATGCCGATGACCGGGGTGCACAAAGCGGCGCACATTGTAGCGCAAAGGGGGCGTCATTGGGCAAAGTCTGTTGGTGGGGCTGGCACATTGCGCGGGGCGTCTGCTTAATCTGCACTATGCTTTCCGGTACACTTTCAGACCTTTCTCTACGGGGACATTCATGCGTCCGCAAACGCAACAAAGCCTGGGGTTCTGGGGCAGTCGCTGGACTTTTGCGTTGGCGCTGGCCGGGCTTGTGGTCGGGCTGGGCAATATCTGGCGGCTTCCCACTGCGATGGGCGAGCATGGTGGTGCCGCCTTTCTGGTGGTCTATTGCCTGCTCCTCCTCGTCATTGGTGTTCCTGTCCTGATGGCTGAGCTGATGCTGGGCCGGACGTCCCGAAGTGGGCCGGTCAGTGCCATGCGCCTGATGACCCGCGGAACCTCTCTGGAAAGCGCAGGCCCCTGGGTCGGACGGGGGATGCTGGTCACCGTTGTTCTACTGCTTGGTTTCTACGCGGTCGTTGGCGGTATGGCGCTCGCCTATATCTTTCGGGCGGCACTGGGAGAGTTGCCGGGCGACTCCACTCAGGCGACGTTTCTGGTTTTTGATCGTTTTCGCAGCAGCGCGCTGGATCTGGTGATCTGGCAGGTACTCTTTCTACTTCTGCTTTTTCTGGTCACGTTCAAGGGGCTTCGCCGGGGGCTGCAGCGCTCGCTGCGCATGGTGATGCCCATTACGTTGCTGCTTCTGGTTATTCTTATGGTGGTGGCAATCAGCCTGGGGGATGCCGGACAGGCCGGTCGTTATCTGCTGTCGTTCCGCTGGGAAGAGCTGGGCTGGGATGGTGCGTTGAATGCGCTGGTCCATGCCTTCTATACCCTGACCATTGGTGTGGGAGCGGTCCTGATTTTGGGCGCCTATATGCCCGTACGTGGCTCCATGCGTGTGTCGGCCGTCGGTGTGGCGCTGGTTGATACGCTGCTGGCGGTGCTGGCGGGCATTCTGGTGTTCTCACTGGTTTTTGCCCAGCAGATGTCTCCGTCCCGAGGGTTTGAGCTTCTGTTCATTGCGTTGCCGCAGAGTTTCGATGCGTTGGGCGCCGGGCAGCTGGTGGGCAGTATGTTCTATGTGCTGGTGGTTGTGGTGGCATGGTCCTCGGCGCTGGTTATGATGGAGGCCATTATTGGCTGGCTTTCGGAAAAGTGGAATTACCATCGTGAGCCCGCCGCCGTTGCGGTAACGGTGCTGGTGGGGCTTGCTGGTGTTTTTGTTGCGTTTTCGTTCAGCCACTGGAGCGAACTCTATATACTGGGGCAGAACGCTTTTGAATGGATTAATACCCTTACCTCCGCGCTTCTTATACCGGCCATTGTTCTCTTTGTTGCCGTGCTCTGTGGTTGGGTGCTTCCGGTGGCAACCCTGGTGCGCGGGCTGGGGTTCAGTGGGCCGTCACTGCTGATCTGGCGGCACTGTCTGCGTTATCTGGTGCCTGTGGCGGTCCTGATCATGTTTGTTCAGGGCGTCCACGAGTATGGAGCCCGGGCATGCGAAAGAGCGACTCTGATCTGGTGTGAGCAGGCAGCTGCGGAACTTGAGACAGCGCCGGTGAGTGATGAGCCGTTGGGGATTGAGGTATCGCCTTGAAAGAACGAATAGAGCGCAGCGCTCTGGTCTGGCATCCGGCTGAGGATATGTTTCGACTGGTTAACGATATTCCCCGTTACCCGGAGTTCCTGCCCTGGTGCTCCGATGCACGGGTTCACGAGCGCAACGAAGATCGGGTAACGGCTTCGCTGGTTATCGCTAAAGGTGGAATCAGCCAGAGCTTCACCACCTGCAATTGGCTGGAACATCCTCAGCGGATCGGGATTGAGCTGGTGGACGGGCCTTTCACCCAACTGCAGGGGGAGTGGCGCTTTCAGTGTCTGGATCAACGGGCCTGTAAGGTCATTCTCCAGCTTGATTTCGCCCTGCAGGGGCGCGTGAGCCGGTTGGCTTTCGGCAATGTCTTCAGTCAGGTGGCGAACACCATGGTGGATGCGTTCTGTCAGCGAGCCGACAGCATTTACGGCAAGAAACGGAGCGGCTGATGAGCAATGAGCTGATAACCGTGGAAGTCGCCTACGCGCGACCTGACCGTCAGGAAATCGTGCCTCTTGAGGTGCCCGAGGGGACATCCGCCTGGGACGCGGTTCAGCAGTCGGGGATTACTGACATCTTTCCGGAGATTGATCTCGACTCCCAGGATATGGGGATCTTCAGCAAGGTGCTGCGCGATCCCCGCCACCATGCGCTGAAAGAGGGCGATCGTGTGGAGATCTATCGGCCGCTCAGGATTGACCCCAAGGAGGCCCGCGCTAACAGGGCCGGGACCCGCCGGTAACGGCAGCAGCCTCAGTTTGCGGGGGTGTCGGGCAGCAGGCTGGCTTCATGGCGCAGATAGCGGTTGTCTTCATAGAAAATGGTGATTCGCTGGCGCTTGATCTCACCACCCGAGCGCTGGAAGGTGTAGATGTAGTGTTCCCGGTTCGTGTCGAAACTGCTGACCACGATGGGTGTTCCCAGCAGCTGGTGAACGTCCGAACGGGTCATGGTGGGGACGAGACGGTCGAGGTCTTCGTGGTCCACAATGTTCCCTTGCTGGACGTCGATCTGGAAAACGCCGGGAAAGGCGCAGGCGCCGAGTGTCAGCGCCAGGAACAGTGCGCTGGAAACCTTGAGGAGCTTTTGCATCGCGGGTTGAAATCCTCTATCTTGGGCCGCGTTTAACAGTCTGGACGACCATCAACAGGCCGCCTATCTTAACGGAAGCCGCAGACATCACCAACGGGTAGGTTTACGCATGGCATCAGAAAATACCGAGCTCCGCAAGGCAGGGCTTAAAGTCACGCTGCCGAGGGTGAAGATTCTCAGCATTCTGGAAAATGCTGAAGGTGATCATCACCTGAGCGCGGAAGATGTATACAAGAAGTTGTTGGAGTCGGGAGATGATGTCGGTCTGGCGA
>SLIH01000235.1 GCA_007135745.1 Halomonas sp.
ATCCTTCGTTCACATTTTCACGCTTCTGGTTGCCATGATACTGCCTTTGCCTGCGGTTTCAGAACAGGCCCAGGCACTGCCAAGCATTGGTGGTGCCGGTGGTGGCCTGCTTTCCAGCCAGCAGGAAAGGCAGATCCGTGATCAGGTCATGGTGGCACTGAGGCGCAACGCCCCGCTGCTGACGGACCCGCTCATGATGGACTATCTCGAGGAGACGGTCTATCGCATGGTGCCCCATGTCGAGCTCGAAGACCGGGAGCTGACCATCGTCATCATCGATGACCCCGCTCTCAACGCCTTTGCGGTACCCGGGGGCCTTATCGGAATCAATGCAGGGCTGCTGCTCAATGCGGAAACCGAACATCAGTTCGCAAGCGTCGTTGCCCACGAAATCGCGCACATCAGCCAACGCCACTTTGCTCGCCGCATGGAGCAGCAGCGCCAGGCTACCCCGCTAACCGTGGCCGGCATTGTCGCGGGCATACTGCTGACCGCGGCAACAGGATCCGAGGCCGGTATCGCGGCCATTGCGGGCACCCAGGCTCTGTCCGTTGATGCCATGCTCCGCCACAGCCGGGCCCACGAACAGGAGGCTGACCGCGTGGGCATGGACCTTATGACCAAGGCCGGCTTTGACCCCCGGGGCATGCCGGAGATGTTCGAACAGATGCTGCGCCAGGCCAGACTCCAGGCCAGCCGCCCGCCCGAATGGCTTTCCACCCACCCGCTTACCGAATCCCGGGTCAGTGACACACGTAGCCGGGCTCGACAGTACGAGGAACGGGAGTTTCAGGAGAACATTGAGTACCGGCTGATGCGGGCGAGGGCCCTGATCCGGTTTACGGAGAATAAGGCCGATGCAATCACGCGATTCCGTCGTCAGGCGGAATCGGCCGAGGGCTCTGACCTGATTGTGGCCCGGTATGGACTGGCCCATGCTCTCTATATGGACGGCAAACCGGAAGAAGCCATCAACATCCTGCGCGAGCTTCTGGAGGAGGAAGAGGGTCGAATCACCTTTGTGACCGGTCTCGGCCAGGCACTCCACAGCGCCGATAGAACCGATGAGGCAATTGAGCTTCTCGAGCAACATGCAGACCGGCACCGTGGCAACCTCTCCCTGACACGGACCCTGGCCGATGTCTACATGGATGCCAATGAGCCACAGCGGGCGGCGCGACTTTATGAACGCCTGACACGGACTCACGGTAAGGATCATACCCTGTGGCAGGATCTGGCGGACGCCAATGGACGTGCAGGGCGAATCATTGAAGTGCACCGTGCCCACGGCGAGCGGGACCTGCTACTGGGTCAACCGGAAGCTGCTGCCAGGCAGTTCCAGCAGGCCCTCGACAAGGCCGGAGCTGAACATACTCGGATTGAATTACTCAGGGAACGGCTGGAGTTCGCCAATGAGAGGCGTCGCCAGCAGCGGCAAGTGCTGCGCTGAATCAGGCGTTGCCAGCAGCCTTCAGGTTACTGGCCGCAGTGAAATCCAGCATCCGCTGCAGCGGAACCAGCGCCTTTTCCCGCTCTTCCTCAGAGACCAGAATCGCCTGATCCTGTTTACGCAGAACCTCAAGCAGATTGTCTAGCCCGTTCATGGCCATCCAGGGACAATGCGCGCAGCTCCGACAGGTCGCACCCTCGCCGGCAGTGGGCGCCTCGATCAACGTCTTCTCCGGCGCCATCTGCTGCATCTTGTGGAAAATACCGCTGTCTGTCGCGACGATGAATTCAGGATTTGGCATTGAGCGCACGGCTTCAATCAGCCTGGAGGTGGAGCCAACCACATCCGCCCGCTCCAGGACGGTTGGTGGAGATTCCGGGTGAGCCAACACCGCAGCCTCAGGATAGATCGCCTGAAGATTGGCAATGCCTTCCCCCTTGAACTCTTCATGCACAATGCATGAGCCATCCCAGAGCAGCATATCCGCTCCGGTGCGGTCACGGATGTAGCTACCCAGAAACTTGTCGGGGGCCCAGAGAATCTTTTTTCCCTGACGGTCCAGATGGTCAATGATATCTTCAGCACAACTGGAGGTGACCACCCAGTCCGCCCTGGCCTTCACGGCTGCGGAGGTATTGGCATAAACGACAACCGTCCGGTCCGGATGCTGGTCGCAGAAGTCGGAGAATTCGTCTGGCGGACAGCCTATATCCAGCGAGCAGGTGGCTTCCAGGGTCGGCATCAGCACCGTTTTTTCCGGATTGAGAATCTTGGCGGTTTCACCCATGAACCGCACCCCGGCCACCACCAGAGTCGACGCCGGGTGCTCATTGCCAAAGCGGGCCATTTCCAGGGAATCTGCTACACAACCTCCGGTTTCCTCTGCCAGTGCCTGAATTCTGGGATCGGTATAGTAATGAGCGACCAGAACGGCGTCCCGCGCACGGAGCTCCTCACGGATCTGCTGCTTGAGATTTTCCGCTTCCGCGTCACTGAGCTCTGGAGCCTCATTCTCATGAGCCAGATACTCCTGAACCAGTATCCGGTCTTCGTTGTATGTCATGCTGCCTTGTCTCCCCAGGCCGTCTCTGTCTTATACGTTTTGGTAATATTATACCTCAGGTCAACGGCCGTATTGGATATGCCTGACACCAGTTATGCTGGCCTGGCCTTAATTTTTCAATGCTTGAACGCAATTCAGCAGTACGATAGTTCATGGCCGGGAGGCAAAAATGGTGGGTCGTGGAGGATTCGAACCTCCGACCAATTGGTTAAAAGCCAACTGCTCTACCAACTGAGCTAACGACCCGAAAAAGGAGGCTGGATATAGGTGGTGGGTCGTGGAGGATTCGAACCTCCGACCAATTGGTTAAAAGCCAACTGCTCTACCAACTGAGCTAACGACCCAAACGAGGCGCATATGGTACGGATTTTTTCCGCTTTCGCAACCGTTTCGTGACCCCAATCACGGCTGTTTTAACGCTTAATTGTCGAAATACTGCCGCCCGAGCGCAGCTGCTTCGGAATCCGAATACCTTTGATCAAGGCGGTTCAAGGTGTTCCTCGCTGCATCAGAATCACCCTCTCTGTCCTGTGTTACCGCAAGCTTATAGAGGGCGTCCGGGGCCTTGCGATGGGTTTCGTGACGTGAGGTGACAATACGGAAAGCCTGCTTGGCCTGCTCGTGAGCATCCTGGGCAAGATAGACTTCACCAAGCCAGTAATACGCATTTACGGCAAGATCACCTTCTGGATATTCGTCCAGAAAGTCGTAGATTCGATCAATAGCGCCATCAAAGTCCCGTTCTTCCTGAATCAGGTGCTGGATGCGCGCGTATTTCTCCCTTTCATCGGCATCCGGCTGGCGGTAGTCAACGGGTGCAGGGGCGCTTTCGCGGGTGCCATCGACCGGCTCTGGAGACAGATTCGCTCCACATCCCGCACGAGGCGCGCCATCTTCCAGCTCGGAAACCCGGGACGTCATTTCCATCAGCCGCTCGTCCAGATCCACATAACGCTCACGCGCCTGACGATCCAGACGTTCCAGCCGGTGATTGCTTTCCTCCAACTGGCCGCGTAGCTGACGAATTTCCTGACGCAATTCTTCCACCAGAAAGAACAATTCCGCACTGGACTGCCCTGCAGCACGGCCATCGCCAACCACAGGAGCCGAGTCCGTGGATTGCGCCTGTATCTGTACCGAAAAGAAAAGGCAGCCGGCAATCAGCCAGCCGCCCATCTTCGAAGCGAATTGCCCCGCCATAATCACCGTTTACTCGTAGATGATTTCCACTCGGCGATTCTTCGCCCAGGCTTCCTCATTGCTCTCATCAACGGCCGGGCGCTCTTCACCATAACTGACCGTCTCAAGCTGATCGGCACTCACACCGTTGACAGTGAGGAAACGCTCCACGGACTCGGCACGACGCTCACCCAGAGCCATGTTGTATTCCTTGCTGCCACGCTCATCCGTATGGCCTTCCAGAACAATACGGGTCGCGCTGTTCTCACTGAGATAGCCGGCATGGGCTTCCAGCACGTCACGGGATTCACGGCGGATTTCGGAGCTGTCAAAATCAAAGTAAATCACCGTCTGCTCCCGCAGAGCATCCTGCTCAGCACGCTCGCGAGCTGCCCGCTCTTCATCGGTCAACTCTTCATCATCAACACCCCGGCCATCGTCGGCACCGAATGCCTCTCCTGAACGCCGCTCTTCTTCGGCAGCGTCTCCAATCATTTCTCGGTCATCAGCTGCATCCGGCTGGGTGTCCGTTGTGCCACAGCCTACGAGCAGGGCCAGTGAGAAGCCACAGACAAGTGTTTTGGTCTTGGTCAGTTCAAGCATTATCTTACCTTTCTGCAAATAGAGTTAATGATAACGGGCAGTTCATAATCAAGTGCGAAAAAAACTCCACACCAGCAAAACCGGCGGAACACACAGGCAACATGTGTCCTCTGCCGTTTCAGAACTCCAGCAAATGTATGACGTTAAGGTCATTTCTGCAAATACTGGAAGAACATTTATCGCAATGGCCCCCACGCAGGGTCACGAATTCCCTCGTGACGGACGGGGAGTCGGAACTGAGCGCGACCATCAATTGTCGTCAGTTCCAACGCGCGGGCGCTGCCATCGCTGGTAATATAAAGCACTAATCTGCCGTTGGGTGCAACCGCCGGTGCTTCATCCGTCCGTGCACGGGGAAAGACCATCTGGTTTCCGGACTCCAGCTCCAGCCCACCAAGCAGGAACTCCCCATCACGGCCATGAATGAAGTACAGGTGCTTGCCTTCCGGACCAAACCTTGGCCGCGCATTATAACTTCCCTCGAAGGTCACGCGCTTCGGTTCCCCGCCCTGAAGATCCCCGACATAGATCTGTGGTCGCCCTGATCGATCCGAAGTAAAAGCAAACCGTTGGCCATCGGGGGACCAGTCAGCTTCCGTATTGATCGACCAATGGTGGGTCAGACGCGTGAGGTTCCGGTCAGCGAGTCTCATCCGATAGATTTCCGCGCTGCCATCCTTGGACAGCGTCAGCAGAATGGAATCACCATCCGGATCATAATCACTGGTGCCCTCCACCGAACAACCGCCAGCAGCCTGCACCAACGCATTGTTGCTAGCCACCCACGCAGCAATGGCGGCATCCAGGTCTTCCTGTGCCTGAACGGCGTCCCTGGCCGGGTTGTCAAAGTCGCAGGCATTGACGGTCTCATCTGCCGGCTC
>SLIH01000201.1 GCA_007135745.1 Halomonas sp.
AAACGCGGGGAATTGAACAGAATGTCCAGCGTGGTGAGGATCTTGGTGAGCGGATGGTGCGGGCACTCGCCCGGGGAAGCGAGCGGCAGGGCGCCGCGATTATAGTAGGCAGTGATTGCCCGTCGGTGGATGCGGTCTACCTTGAGCAGGCCCGGGTAGCGCTCGAGAATTCTGATGTGGTGCTGGGGCCCTCAGACGATGGCGGCTATGTGCTGATCGGGGCTCGCCGCACCGTGCAGGATATGTTGCACGGTGTTGACTGGGGAACCGATCAGGCACTTGAACAGTCCCTGGCTCAAATCCGGTCCTGCGGGCTCAGCGTCCAGCAGCTTGAAGTCCGCTGGGACGTGGATGAGCCCGAGGACTGGGCGCGCTTTCAGCGCCGGCGCTGAAAGTACAGGCTCAGTCCCTGGCCCACCAGGCTCTGCACCCGGCTGCCGTGGCTCTGGGCCTGCAGCTGCTTCAGAACAGGGCCTGTAGCGAGGTCCTGGCCGTCGCTGTCGCGCGCCTTGAGCAGTTTCCAGTCCACCTCGTTGCTCAGGGAAGCCATCAGCCCCAGCAGCTGTTCCTGGTCTTCCGGGAAGAACCAGCGACGCCGGCACCCCGCAATGGCATAGAAGTCCGGGTCCTTGAGCATCTCCTCATAGGCTTCCTGCTCCGGGTGGCTCAGGATCATGCGGCGCAGCCGGCGAATGGTCTCCGAGGTCGGCGCCAGTCGATGGCGCTCCACCATCCGGCGCAGCGCAATGTCCATGCGACTGCTGCCATGCTCACCGGTGTGGATATGCAACAGTCCTCCGGAACCCAGGGCCTGCCGGGCCAGTTGGTCCACGGAAAGCTGATTGAGACGCTCCGAGGGCAGGGTGCCCACTTCCACCATCTGCACCTGGTTACCGTCGTTGATGAAACGGCTGGCCAGCGAGTAGGGCCAGAACACGATGTTCTCCAGCCCCCGTTCCCGGGCCCGGCGATTGCCGTGCGCCAGATTGGCCAGCTCCTCGTCCACGGCCACCACTTCCACATCGGTGAAGTAGGTCGCCAGCTCGATGGCTCGCTGCCCCGAACCCGCACCGATCACGAACAGCCTGACGGTCTCCGGCCAATGTGAGGTGCTGATACCCAGTGAGTTGGACAGCTCCTGCTTGATGGGCTGCGCCGTATAGGGCGTCAGGTTATGCCAGCACGGCCAGGCGTGGGGCAGGTCGGCCTTTGCCAGGGGCAGCTCTTCCTGCTTTTCCTCGAAATTCTGTTTGTAGGCTTCTTCCTCCGCCTTGTGGTAATAGCTTGCCGCCATAAGCGGCTGCATGCCTTCCGGCCAGTCTTCCAGATCGTAGGCGCCGATCTGGGCTGCGTAGGATTGGTGGAAGAGGCAGCCATAGAGACTGCGGACAATCAGTGCTCCCGCAATGGCTTCCGGTTCGGGTTTCCCGGCCAGCTCGTGCATCAGCACCGTATCAATGTTGTTGATGAACAGATGCTCGGATTCACTGACCGTCTGAGAAAAGCCGGTGCGTGTGGTGTAGAGCCCAAGAGCCAGGGCCAGACGCTGACGGGAATCGGCCAGTTCTCCGGTCTGATCAATCTCATCGATGAGCTGGGCCCGAACTGTTGTAATCACCTGCTCCACCCGGGCATCGGGCAGCAGGGTTTTCTCCAGCCCCAGAATCAGCAATTCGTCTTCAGATGCCGTGTCGAGCAGGCGAGTCGGATCGCTGAGATCGTAGCGATGGTGCAGGATAGCGGCCACGAAACTGGCCAGATCCTGGTGAGGCAGCGCATCGTTACCCAATAACCGAGTGGCATCCTGAACCAGTTCGTCGTTCGTGTCATGAATCTGAAGTTGACGTGCGCACTGCATCAGCCCGGTATAGACAGAGGGCCATTCCACACCGAAATCGAGCAGACGACGATAGTGCAGAAACGCCGTGTCCCAGTGTCCCTGGGCCTGACAGGCATGGGCAATACCGGCAAAGGCGGTGGCCGCTTGCCGGTCCAGCTGCAGCGCCTGCTGGAAGAAACCACGGGCTTGTTCCGGTTCGTTCACCATCAAGGCCCAGTAACCCAGATTGGTATGGGCCTGTGCAGACTCCGGATCCGTATCCAGGGCCAGCCGGAAGAGATCATTGGCAGCCGTGGTGTTGCCTTCATCCAGCTCAATCCGTCCCAACAGGTTCAAGGCATCCACATCCGAGGTGTCAGCGCTCAGCACATCCTGCAGAGTCTCTCGAGCCTGCTGCCGGGCATGGCTGCGTTCCGCCGGGGAAAGGTCCGCATTGTTTGCGCGCGAATACAGCGCATTGGCTTCAATCAGCCGCCGCGCAAAAGCGGCATCCTGGCGGGCTCTGGTGGTATCCGTATGATGTTGTGCTTGCATGACTCACCTCTGTTTTTAGCCTCGATGCCGCCACGGGCGGCAATTCCGCGCCTGTTTTTCATCTGTTACCGGGGGATATGCGAAGGGTGTGCCAAGAATGGGTCGCAGGTCGCAGGTCGCAGGTATAAAGTCACCTTGGAATCCGGCTGAGCGAAGCGAATCAAATTGGATCTGTAGCCGCTGAATCACCCCGAAACTAAAAAGCCGGCACCCAAGGGTGCCGGCTCGCTTGCAACTTTCAACTTGAAACTTGCAACTCGCTTTACCCCTGCAGTAGCTGCAACACCTGCTGCGGCTGGGCATTGGCCTGGCCAAGGATGGACAGACCCGCCTGCTGCAGCACCTGGGTTCGGGACAGTTCGGCTGTCTCCGACGCGAAGTCCGCGTCCCGGATTCGGGCGTTGGCTGCGGTCAGGTTCTCCGAGGCAATCTGCTGGTTCTCGATGGTGGACTCGAAGCGGTTCTGAATCGCACCCAGCGTGGCTCGCTGGCGGTTCACCTGGTCGAGTGCGTTGTCGACTGCGCTCAGGGCAGCATTGGCGCCTTGGACAGTGCTGACGTCCACGTCGCGTAGCAGTTGGCCATCCTCGTTGCTGCCATAGGTGCCGACTTCGAAACCGGAGGATTCGTTATTGCCGGTCAGAGTGCCAATTTCGATTTTGCCAGCGGATTCCAGTGAGATGGAGCCGCGTTGAACGAAAGCTTCTCCCTTATCCTGATCCGCACCTGCAGGCAGCCCGAACTGGTCGAAAGTGCCTGTCGTGTTCTCGGCATCACTGATTTCAATGTTGCGGCCATCTTCAGCGGTGAGCCTGAAAGATTCTCCGAATACTTCGGCTTGAACGCCTGTCTGTCCCGATCTGTTATTGATCGCGTCGACAATCGTTCTTTGACGTACTGAGAGTGAGTCCTCTTCATTGAATGTCACGCTGATCTCAGCGCCATTGATTTCGAAACTGCCGCTTACTTCAGTATCGTCCTCCAGCTCACCTGCGGAAAAGAAAGATGGGTTTGCTGTGGCGGTTACCCCAGTCGCCTCTGATGACTCGTTGATAGCCGCAGCTTTGGCGATGGCGCTGGTTTCACGTTCGCTGGTAGTTGGTGATGCGGTGTCTGCGGAAGCGATACTCTTGCCAATAGGCACATCGTTGATGACGATGTCGCCACTTTCCATGGCTTCTTCACCTACCACATTACCGACGGCACCGCTGTTGGTGCCACTGAAAGTGCCCACCTGAAAGCCGGCATTGCTGATATTTCCGGTGGCAGTGTCCAGGTCAATGGGGCTGCCGTCTTCAGAAATCAGCGTGTAGGTACCCGTGTAGGTGCGCAGGGTGTCATCGTCGCCACCTTGTGTTGTTGCCAGGCCAAACTCCTCAGCTGTCGTATCATCATCAGCGTCGATGGTGATGTTTCTGCCATCTTCAGCGGTCAGGGTGATGCCAGTCTGAGGATCGCCGCCAAAGGATGCTTCAACACCTGTGGCATCCTTGGACTCATTGATCTTCTCGGATACAGCTTTGAGGAAACTCTCTGCTGTGTGCCCGTCACCCGAAGGTAATGTGATTTCGACGCCGTTAAGAGTGATCTGTTCGCTCTCATCAGGCAGCGGAGTTGTTTCTATATCGGGATCTATTGCAGAACCGGTCACTGAAGTCTGATTGACGACTGCTTTGACTCCGGACTCATCGGTCGTCCTGTTGACTGCCGCAGCCTTGGCAATTGCACTGGCAGCTTCGTTATCCACGGAGAAGCCGTCATCGCCGCCTGATGAGGCATCGACCGCGAAGCCGTTGATTACCAAATCACCGCCTTCCATCGGGTTAGCGGATGGGGAAGAGGTGATGCCGTCGGTGGCGGCCGCTCCGAGTGTGTCCAGCGTGGAGCCGGCGATATCAATGCCAACGGTTTCACCGCGATTGGCGCCGATCTGGAAGATAGCGGCCGTGAATGTGCCGTCCAGCAGCTTGGTGCCGTTGAAATTGGTTTGCTCAGAAACCCGGCCGATCTCCTTCTTCAGCTGTTGAACCTCCTCGTTCAGAGATTCCCGGTCCCGTGCACTGTTGGTTGCGTTAGCCGATTGCAGTGCGAGATCCCGGATGCGCTGAAGGTTATCGGTCATGGACCCCAGGGCGCCCTCGGCGGTCTGGGCCAGCGAAACCCCGTCATTGGCATTCCGAATGGCGACATCCAGGCCCCGGGTCTGGGATGAGAACCGGGTAGAGATCGCCAGACCGGCTGCATCATCTGAAGCACTGTTGATGCGAAGGCCCGACGACAACCGCTCAAGCGCGGTCTCGTTCTGTCCCTGACTGTTCGCCAGGTTCCGCTGCGCATTGATCGAAGCGATATTGGTATTGATGATCTGAGACATAACGCTCTCCGTCTTCTGTCGCCGGCCGCACCTTTGCCTGCCGGTCAATCACACATAAGGTTTTCCTGCCTGCCGCTATGCGAGGACCGTGCCAAAAATTGATCAATGGGGTTTAAGAATCTGAAAATAAAAGGAAATAAAGGATTATTTGGTTGGGGTGAAATAGTCAGTTGCCGGTCTGTTGGCAGCCCAAAGACGGAGAAAGGGGAAGATGATTGCCGCTTTTCCCGGGACTGTTGTTGACCCTCAAGGCTGAAAAACGGTTCGCGCAAAGGCGTGGAGGCGCTAGGGTAAAAGAAGAATTGCTGAGCCGGTATGACTTTCGGGGGAAAGGACAAAAACCGCTACAAGTAGCTACAAAATTAGTGCTCAAGAATTAATCATTTCAGCCGATAATAAACGGACCAG
>SLIH01000103.1 GCA_007135745.1 Halomonas sp.
AGATAAATGTGACCAGCCCGACCTGCGTAAGGGAACTGGATCGGGCGTTTGGTGATGATATTGGGGGGCGGCTTATGGAAGCGATCGCAAAACGCTTCCCCTGACAGAGCCCCGGAGCTTGAATGATGGCGGCAGCACAGGTTACTCCCTCGGATCGATTGGGGTTCACGATTTTTCTTGCCATGGTTTTCCACGCCGTGGTGGTGCTGGGTATAGGGTTTGCGCCGCTGGATCCGCAACCCGCTGCCCCCACCATGGATGTTACCCTGGCCCAGCAGCCCGCCGAGGATGAACCCGATGATGCGGATTTTCTTGCCGATGTGGATCAGCAGGGCAGCGGCACTCTGGAAGAAAAGGCCGAGCTGACCACGACTGAGCAGCCCCCGGTTCCGGACCGTCACCTCAAGGCGGTGGAGCCACTGCCTCAGCAGCAGCGCCAGCCGGAACCGCCACCGGAGCCTGAACACAGCGAGGTGGTTGCAACCGAGGCCGAGTCGCCGGAATCCGTTCCCCGCGAACAGGAGCGGGTAGAGGATCTCCCGGAACCGCAGGTGCGTCCGGACGAGCACCCCTCGCTGATGGAGCGCAGTCGTGAGATTGCCAGTCTGGAGGCGCGCCTGTCGGACCAGCGTAATTCCTATGCCAAGCGCCCCCGGGTGACGCCTGTCACCAGTGTCTCCACCATGCGTTCGGTCGATGCCGCCTATGTCCGTGACTGGCAGCGCCGTGTTGAGCGGGTGGGGAATCTGAATTATCCGGAAGAGGCCCGTCAGCGCGGCATGCATGGCAAAGTACGTATGCTGGTCAGCATCAACAGCGACGGTTCGGTGCGTGAAGTGGAGGTGCTGCAGTCCTCCGGCCACAGCATCCTTGATGATGCCGCCCTGCGGATCGTGCGTCAGGCCAGTCCCTTTGAGCCGTTCAGTGAGGCCATGCTGGAGAAGCATGATGTGCTGGAAATCATCCGTACCTGGTCATTCCAGCGCCGTGGATTGTCCGCCGAGACAGCGGGGTTGTGAAAACGCCCCCTTGCTTGTGACCTCCGTGAAGTGAATACTTCACCTATGAGCCAGGGACCCGAGTTTCTCAACGATCATTTCCTGATCGCCACCCCCTTCCTCGAAGATGCACGTTTCGAGGGCTCGCTGACCTATATCTGTGAGCACAGTGAGCAGGGGGCCATGGGGCTGACCATCAATCACCCCATGGATATCGCCCTGAGTGAAATTCTTGAACAGCTGGATCTCCAGGGTGGTCCTGCCGACGTGCCCGTCTACGTGGGCGGCCCGGTTCAGCCGGAGCGTGGTTTCGTCCTGCACAGGCCCGTGGGTCAATGGCAGAGCAGTCTGGCTCTGACCGACACTCTGGCATTGTCCACCTCCAAGGATATATTGGCGGCCATCGCCAATGGTGAGGGCCCGGATGATTTCATCATGGTTCTCGGTTACGCCGGATGGGCTCCGGGGCAGCTTGAGGGTGAGCTGGCTGGCAACGCCTGGCTGACCTGCCCCGCCGATGAGCACATTCTCTTTGAATTGCCGCCCGCCAAGCGCCTTGCGGCCGCACTGGAACGTCTGGGCGTGGCACCCGGCCACCTGAGTAGCAGCATCGGCCATGCCTGAGAGTCGCCGTGTCATGGCATTTGATTTCGGTACCCGTTGGATTGGTGTGGCGGTGGGGCAGGAGATGATTGCCAGCGCCCGGGGTATCGCGCGTCTGCAGGCGCGCGATGGGATTCCGGACTGGGAGCGGGTGGCCGCGTTGGTTGAGGAATGGCAGCCGGATCTGATGCTGGTGGGGCTGCCTCTGAATATGGATGGCACGGAAAGCGAACTCTGTCTGCGGGCGCGAAAATTCGCCAAACGGCTGCACGGACGCTATCATCGCCCCGCCTGCATGGTGGATGAGCGTCTGACCACACGCCAGGCCAAAGAGGAAGTCGTGGCGCGTGGCGGATCGCTGGATTTCGGTGCAGAAGGGGTCGATCACCGCGCCGCAGAGCTTATTCTCGAAACCTGGTACGCGGATGGCGGCAGATGCCCGGCACAGGATACCTATGGCTTGGAGTCGACGGATTGAGTCATTTGCTGAATGTTGACGAACAGCTCGATAGCATGGCTCGGGCGCTTACGACACTGCTGACGGAACGTCGGATTGAATCCCCCCGCCTTGTGGGCATTCGAACCGGTGGGGTCTGGTTGGCGCAGGCGCTGCGTGAACGGCTGCACATTGAATCCCCCTGCGGCGAGCTGGACATTGCCTTTTACCGGGATGATTTCAGCCGCATGGGTCTGCATCCCCGTGTGCGCCCCTCCTGGCTGCCTTTCGAGACCGAAGGCGAACACCTGATTCTGGTTGATGACGTCATCATGAGCGGTCGCACCGTCCGTGCCGCCATGAACGAATTGTTCGATTATGGCCGGCCCGAATGCATTCTGCTGGCCACCCTGGTGGATCTGGGGGGGCGGGAGCTCCCGGTTCAACCGGATGTGGTGGGGCAGAAACTGTCACTGCGCCCCGACCAGAGAGTAAAATTGCGTGGTCCGCAGCCCCTGCGCATGGAGATTCATGATGTGCCGGTCGAGGCGTCCTGAGCGGGTGCCGCCCGATACAACGCCGGTCTGAGAGGAGACTGAAGCCGATGGCCAAAACCCCTGGCAGCCTGCAGCATACTCCCGAGGGTGAGCTTCGCCATTTTATTTCCATTGATGGCCTTGATCGGGCCATGCTGACCCGCATTCTCGACACTGCGGATTCCTTTATCGAGGTCGGCGAGCGAACCATAAAGAAAGTGCCTCTTTTACGGGGACGAACCGTCGTCAATCTTTTCTTCGAGCCCAGCACGCGCACCCGGAGTACCTTCGAGCTCGCGGCCAAGCGACTTTCCGCCGATGTGCTCAATCTGGATATCGGCACTTCCGCTACCTCAAAAGGCGAATCCCTCTCCGATACGCTGCTTAATCTCCGCGCCATGGCCAGTGACATGTTCGTCATCCGTCATGCCGCCAGTGGCGCCGCTCATTTCATTGCAGATGCTGTTACGCCGGATGTGGCCATCATCAACGCCGGCGATGGCCGCCATGCTCACCCCACCCAGGCAATGCTCGATATGCTGACGATCCGGCAGCACACCGGCGCCTTTGAGGGCCTCAAGGTGGCCATTGTCGGGGATATCGAACACTCGCGCGTCGCACGTTCCCAGATTCGTGCACTGAATACCCTTGGGGTAGAGGAAGTGCGCCTGATTGCTCCGGATACGCTGTTGCCCCATAAGCCGGAGGCTCTGGGAGTGCGGGTCTTCTCCCATTTGGAGGAGGGGCTCAGGGGCGTTGACGTGGTCATCATGCTGAGACTGCAGCGTGAGCGCATGGAAACCGCGCTGCTGCCAAGCGAGCGTGAGTACTACAAACTCTACGGTTTGACCACGGAGAAGCTGGCCCGTACCGCCCCCAATGCACTGGTGATGCATCCGGGGCCGATCAATCGTGGAGTGGAGATCGAATCGGCCGTGGCAGATGGGCCTCAATCCGTCATTCTGGGGCAGGTCACCAACGGCATCGCGATTAGAATGGCGGTTATGTCCATGGCCATGAGCGGCCAGCTGGCAGAGCGACAGCGCGAATCCGCCAGGAACAGGGAGGGTACTCGCAGCTGATGAGTCTGTGTATCGATAACATTCGTCTGGTTCGTGACGGCAAGCCGGATGCCACCACCTCGTCAGTTGTGGTGGAGGATGGCCGGTTCGTAGCTGTGGGCGACTCTGTTGATCGCTGCGAGCAGCATGTTGATGGTCAGGGGCAGTGGCTGCTGCCCGGTCTGATCGACCTGAACTGTCACCTGCGAGAACCGGGAGCGGAGCGCAGAGGCCGTATTGCCACTGAAACCCGCGCCGCCGCCCACGGTGGCTTTACAACCGTGTGCGCGGCGCCTGACACCTCGCCAGTGAATGATTCGGGTGCCGTTACCAATCTGATCAGGGATCTCGCCGAGAGCCAGGGTGTAGTCAGGGTTCTTCCTGTGGGGGCCATGACCCGTGGATTGGGCGGGGAACAACTCAGCGATATGGCGGGACTGTTGTCTGCAGGCTGTGTGGCGCTTGGAAGTGGTGGCAGGCCCACGGCCAATTCCCGGGTTCTGCGCCGGTGCATGGCCTACGCTCACACCTTCGGTCTTACCCTTTTCGTGCAGCCGGAAAATGCATCATTGAGCGCCGGGGGCTGTGCCCACGATGGTGTTCTGGCCGCGCGCCTTGGGCTCCCGGGCATCCCGGAGGTGTCTGAGACCACGGCTGTCAGCGAACTGTTGCTGCTGGCCGAAGAGACGGGCGCAAGGCTGCATATCGGACCGCTGAGCTGCGCGCGCTCACTGCAACTTCTGGAGTCGGCGCGGCAGGGCGGGTTGCGGGTAACTGCGGAAGTGGCCATTCATCACCTGGTTCACACCGACGCCCGTATTGACGGTTATGACAGTACCTATCACTGTCGACCGCCCCTGCGCAGTGAAGAGGATCGACAGGCTCTGCTGGCGGGTGTTGAGTCGGGGCTCGTTGATGCCATTACATCCCAGCACCGACCCCAGGACGGTGCCGCCAAGCAGGCGCCCTTCCCGGAAACCGAGCCCGGACTTTCCACTGTGGAGTCGGTGTTTTCCCTGGGGCTGGGCCTGGTGCAGTCCGGTGATCTCAGCCTTGGACGGCTGCTCGAGGCTCTCGGCAGGGGCCCTGCGGAAGTGCTGGGCCAGGCCGTGCCCGCGATTGAGCCGGGTAATCCGGCCGACTTTTTCCTGGTGAAGCCGGACGAGAGCTGGTGGGTGGCCCCGGAAACGCTGTTGTCGGCGGGTAAGCATGCACCGGTGCTTTATGACAATCTGCCCGGCGTGGTCAGCTGTACCTACGTTGGGGGGCACTGTGCCTATAGTGACCAGAAGGGGAACGCATGATGAGCTTTCTACTGGTGGTGGGTTTTGTCGTGGCCCTGTGGCTGCTCTGGAGTATTGTCCGAAATACTGCTGACGCTCTGGATCGGCAGGCCGCGATCCAATATGAGTTGGCGTCCCTTGATCGGCGGCTCAACGAGCTTCGCGAAGAATTGAAAAGCAGGGATTCCTGACGGAGAAGGAGCGGCCCGGCCCGCCCGGATTGACCAGCC
>SLIH01000239.1 GCA_007135745.1 Halomonas sp.
GCCAGGCGGACGCACGTGAACTCAACCACCTGTTCCGTGCCCTGGACGATGCCCGTGAAGCCGGTGATTCCGCCAAGGCGAAGGAAATCGAAGGCAAGATTGACAACTTCGAGACCCACATCGTTCCGATCATCGCCGACATCGACGCTGGTTTCGGTAACGAAGAGGCTACCTACCTGCTGGCCAAGCAGATGATTGAAGCGGGTGCCTGCGCCATCCAGATCGAGAACCAGGTTGCCGACGAGAAGCAGTGTGGCCACCAGGACGGCAAGGTGACCGTCCCTCACGCCGACTTCATCGCCAAGATCAATGCAGTTCGCTATGCATTCCTGGAGCTGGGCGTCGACGATGGCGTTATCGTTGCCCGTACCGACTCCCTGGGTGCCGGTCTGACCAAGCAGATCGCCGTGACCAACGAGCCGGGTGACCTGGGTGACAAGTACAACAGCTTCCTCGATGGCGATTACATCGAAAGCGCTGACGACATCTACAACGGTGACGTTGTGGTCAAGTCCGATGGCAAGCTGCTCAAGCCCAAGCGTCTGGCCTCCGGCCTGTTCCAGTTCCGTAAAGGCACTGGCTTCGACCGGGTTGTCCTGGACTGCGTGACCAGCCTGCGCAACGGCGCTGACCTGCTGTGGATCGAAACCGAGAAGCCGCACGTTGGCCAGATCGCGGAAATGGTTGATGCCATCCGCAAGGAAGTTCCGGATGCCAAGCTGGTGTACAACAACAGCCCGTCATTCAACTGGACTCTGAACTTCCGTCAGCAGGTATTCGATGCCTGGAAGGAAGAAGGCAAGGACGTGGCTCAGTACGAGCGCGAAGACCTGATGAACGCCAAGTACGACGATTCCGATCTCGCCGCGGAAGCCGATCGCTGGATCCAGAACTTCCAGAGAGACGCTGCCAAGCGTGCGGGTATCTTCCACCACCTGATCACGCTGCCGACTTACCACACAGCGGCCCTGTCCACGGACGAGCTGTCCAAGGGCTACTTCGGTGAGGAAGGTATGCTGGCGTACGTGCGTGACGTTCAGCGCCAGGAGATTCGTAAGAGTCTGGCCTGCGTTAAGCACCAGGACATGGCCGGTTCCAACATCGGCGATGACCACAAAGAGTACTTCGCTGGCGAAGCCGCGCTGAAGGCCGGTGGTAAAGACAACACCATGAACCAGTTCTGATACTGTTCTATTGGTGTGCCCATGTGGCAGAAACCCCGTCCGGGAAACCGGGCGGGGTTTTTTTAGGCCCCGTAATAGCCAGCAGCCTCTGCATCCGGCCAGTTTCTGCTTCGGACGTCAGCAGGCCGGGGGTAATTGGGGTCTGACCAGCAGCGTGGCAGGGGCTCACCGGATAGAAAGATCAGATCATGCTTGCTGTATGTTTCCGGCGCCTGAACTTCCTCGCCAAAATGCTCCTGCCCGGTAATCGTCGCGTGACAGGGGTTTCCGAGCTCTGCCAGATCAGTCACTTCTATGGTATGGCCTGTTTTAAGATGTCTTAGGAACATGAGCATGCCTCCTTTGCCGCACCCTGTTTCTGTATACGTTGCCCTGGCACGGCAGGTTTACTGAATGACGGTGGCTCAGGGGTTCTGTCGAAGTATTTCCGTCACACAGCCATCCTGAAAATAAACCCGTTTGAACGCCACGGTAAATCCTCGTTCCCGCTCACGGTAGATCCAGAGTTCGCGCGGGTGTTCGTGCTGTTCAGCCGGGCGACCAAGCGCTTCTCTGACATCCTCGCGTCGCATTCCCCGTTTGACCTCCCCTCGGATGCGCATGCGCCTCAGTTCAGTGGAGGTGAAGTCCCTGCAGGGTGATTCTGTCTCTGGGCTGGGGGCGTGCGCTTCAGCAGGTTCTGGTGTGCTGGCAGAGTGTTCCCTTTGGGTGCCCAGGCGGATTCCGGCGCTCGACTCGCGCAGTACTTCCGGGCGGGCATCCTCGGAGCAGGGCGTGTCGGAAAACACCGTGCCGTCGGGGGTCTGGCACCGATAGATGTTCGCATCCGCTGAGGTGAGGGCTGCTCCAGACCCCAGCAGACCAGAAATAATCATTGCTGCCGTTGGACCCATGTTTCGATGTCGCATTCCCCATTACTATAGGGGGAAACCGGTGCTGTAAACAGTGAGAATCATGCCATGTGGACACTAGGAAGTGAGCGGAAAACAACGATCGTAAGGCCGGAAGAGGCGTTGCCGGGACGGGAGGAGGCAATGAGAATTGCCAATCGCCACGCCGTTCATGGGCGCGGCATCCGGCCGCCGTTCCCCGACAATCTGCGGGAGCTGATTGTGGGAATGGGGTGTTTCTGGGGTGCTGAGCAGCGGTTCTGGACGCTGGAAGGCGTCTATACCACGGCCGTAGGGTACGCCGGTGGGTTTACGCCCAACCCAACCTACGAGGAAGTTTGTTCCGGAATGACTGGCCACGCGGAAGTGGTGCGTGTCATCTATGATCCAGAGAAAGTGTCTCTGGAAGCACTCCTGAAGATATTCTGGGAATCCCATGATCCCACCCAGGGGATGCGTCAGGGGAATGATGTGGGAACCCAGTACCGTTCGACACTCTACCTTCCGGATGAATCCGCGTACCAGGTTGCAAAGGCTTCCCTGGAGAGATACCAGAAGGCCCTTGATGGGGAGGGACTGGGACCGATAAGCACTGAATTTGCGGTGGACGTTCCCTTCTATTACGCCGAGGAAGCCCACCAGCAGTACCTGCACAAACACCCGGGCGGGTATTGCGGGCTGGCTGGGACAGGTGTTTCCTGCGTATAAAAAAAAGCCCCCTGAGGCAGGGGGCAAGGGGGTCTAGCGAGGCAGGAGATCGTCAGATCCCGGTTTAAATCTGTTCACAGCTCAGGCGTCTTCTTTTTCCGTTTCGCCCTGGGTGGTCTGGCCGCTGAAACGCTCGCGCAGCTTGCGAGCCTGGGATGCGAGGCTCTGGAGGCGCTCTTCAGCGGTTTTGCGGTAATCCGATACCAGTGGGCGAAGGTCGTTGGTGTAAGACTCTTCCACCTTGTTACGGATATAGGCCGTGGTCATATTGGCGTTCCAGGAGAACCGCTTCCGCGCGTCATAGGTTGCCGCGTCCAGGCTGAGCATCAGTTGGCGGAACGAGGGGTTTTTCTCGCGAATGTCGGAGACAATCTTGCTAAGTGACTCTTCTCCAATATTCTCCGCGCCAAGCTCACTCAGAACACGCTGGATTTCGTCGCTTGCCTTGGTCCATTGTGTTGCTGCCTGATCCTGAAGCTTCTGCTTCAGTTCATTGACCTGTTGTACCTGGGTTTTAACTTTTTCCTGAACCATAACGCCCTCATTTATCTGTCTGCAGTGACTGGATGTTGAACACATCGTCATGCCTATGGTTACTAAGCTAGGGGAAAAAATTAGAATAATCACCCTAGAAATTGCGGTTCACGCACCAGGGCAAGAGAGAGGGGCAGGTCAGTTGCTTATCGGCTGAAGGTTCATGCGCGCTAGCGTATCAACAATGGTCTGAGTCTGGTGGTCAATTTCGATATTGACCCGATTTCCTTCCTCTAATTGGCCAAAGGTCGTGACTTGCAGGGTCTCCGGGATGAGATAGACCGAAAACCGTCCTTGATCGACTTCACCAATGGTCAGGCTGGCACCATTGATGGCGATGTAGCCTTTGCTGATCAGGTAGGGGTGCCACTGCTCAGCAACGGAGAACTCCAGGCGACGGTTGTTTTCAGGGGTTTCAATCGAGGTCAGGGTGGCGGTGCAGTGAATATGGCCGGAAAGCAGGTGGCCACCGATCTCGTCACCGATGCGGGCGGCACGCTCATAATTCACTGCATCCCCCGTGCGTAGCTGCCCCAGGGTGGTCTTGTCCAGTGTCTCCATCATTACGTCGAACCAGACACGGGTGTCATCAAAGTCCGTGACCGTCAGGCAGGCACCGTCAATGGCAATGGAGGCGCCGCGTTCAAGCCCCGCGAGGCTTCCGGCGGGGAATTCAACGCAGATGCGACTGAGACCCGAATGCGGCGCTACCTCACTTACGGTGCCTTTACCCTGAACGATGCCGGTAAACATGGCGTATGATCCGTCCCCCTTGTTCAGCCGCGCCCATGCGACTGGTAGCGGACTTTGCTTAACGCTCTGAGCACGTCACTGCGGGTAATGATGCCGATGGTGGTGCCGCCGTCGCAGACGGGGTAGATCTTGGGCTTGCTTCCCGTCATCTCCTCGGCGAGATGGGTAACGTCCTTCTCCGGGCTTACCCACAGGGCGTCTGGCGTCATGATGTCGCGCGCCACCAGATGCTCCTGGGCGTAGTAGCTGTCGTTAAGCATTTCTTTCAGGCAATCCTGCTCGGTGATGAAGCCCACGAGCTTTTTGCCCTCATCCAATACCGGAGCACCCAGTTCGCCCCGTTTAACCAGAGTTTCGGCAACCTTCTCGACGGAGTCGGTGGGTGCGAAATAAAGTGAGAGGGATTTCATGTAGTCCCTTACCAGAATGCTAGGCTTGCCCATCTTTGAATCTGCCTTTGTCGATATGTGTTTTAACCCGAATTCAATGAGCTACAGAATACGCTACCCTGAATGATAGACCAAGGGAAGCGCAGAACAATTGAGCGTTTCCCGTGAGTCTGGCGTCACCGCTCAAGATATGGACCGGCGGGCCGATATACGGGTACTCCGTCATTATTTTCTTGACGGAGTACTACCTTAAGTTAACCACGTAGCCGTCGTCGTTTCTTTTGCATTGATCAAATGGGCGGGCCGGCTGCATAGCGGGAGACCGGGGAGCCGGATTGGCAGTTATGGCGCAGCGGAAGAGTCAGCCAGAACAATCTTTGCGTTCGCAGCCTGTTGCGCAGCCTCAGGTGCATACGCCACGGCGTCTGCGCGAGGATGAGGCCTCTTCAGAGGCCGCGTCCCCTCCGACGTCGGAACCATCGTCCCCGGTGAGCCCCGGGTCCGCAGACGACCTTCCTGAAGATCAGCAGAACACCCCGAGTGCAGAAGAGCAGGAAGCGGCCCGGATTATTGCCGAGCAGGCTCGCCAGCGGCAAAGGCGGAAGCTGTTGCATGACTGTGAGCGTTTGCTGCTGCTGGATTTCAATACTCTGGCCATGCCGGGATGGCCAGATCATCACGCCCTGTCTCTGGCCCGGCGTCGCCGTGACAGCTGGATCCTGTTTCTGGCCATTCTCTCGGCTATCGTGCTCGCGGGCATGGCGAATCTTGTTCCAGCCGTCATTGCAGGGGTGTCTTTCGGTCTGTTGGTGGCGGTGGGTGCCTGGGGGTTTCCAGTCATACGCCATGTCTTTACATCGGAGCCGTCCTATCTTGAATTGATTGTGAAGCGCAGGCAGATGCTGCATCGTGCGCGAAAGCATGTCGCCCATCTGGAAGAACCCCTGGGGTTGGCGGCCTGTTGCCGCCATATGGCTGAATACAACTCCGCGCTGAGGCGACATCGATTTCAGCGACTATACCGGCTTTCCGAGCAGGGAAGGCTGGCGGGCAGCATTCGCAGTCGCGCAGCGGCCCAGCTCTATCTCATTTTTGCACTGGAGGCGGAAAAGGCCTATAACCGTTTACGGGAGGCCTACCTGAAGAATTATCAGGATCAGTTGGAGCAGGGCTCCGCCGAGCCGTTGGATGCCGCCGCCGAGGCATCCGGGCAGAGCGCGGAACTGTTGGGGCTGAGCGGCTCGGACGATTCCGCCAAAGAAGCCAGTGAGGACACCGTGGCGAGCAAAGCCCAGTCACAGCCGTCCGAACGTGAAGATGATGTAAGTCGCGGCGGTGCCAGTTGACATTCGACCTGTATCAAACGTATGTTTTAAACAAATGTTTGCTTGTCGGGTTGAGTGGGGTGGCATGGGGCAGTCCCAGACGGTTGATCGAATTCTGGATGCGGCTGAAGAGCTGTTTGCTGAGCGCGGATTTTCCGAGACTTCCCTCCGGATGATTACCGGTAAGGCCGACGTCAATCTTGCGGCGGTCAATTACCATTTTGGTTCGAAAAAGGCGCTCATTCAGGCCGTCTTCGCTCGTTTTCTCACCCCCTTCTGTGAATCTCTGGAGTCCGCTTTTGATGAGCTCGAGCGTGATGCGGACGGTGGTCCTCCCTGTCTGGAGGCGGTGCTCAAGGCTCTGACTGTAACGGTCGTGGAGATGCCCCGTAAGCATGATCGCAGCATATCCATCTACATGCGTCTCCAGGGGCTTGCCTATACCCAGTCACAGGGGCACCTGCGACGTTTCCTGGAACAGGAGTTCAGCCACACTTTCGGGCGCTTCATGCGTCTGTTGAAAGGGGCTACCCCCCAGCTTTCTGCAGTCGACCGCTACTGGCGCATTCAGTTCATGCTTGGTGCGACCGCTTTTACCATGTCCAGCAGTGATGCACTGAGCGGGATTCTCCTGAACAAGCTCGGCGTGGAGTCAACTGTAGAAGAGATTGTGGGACAGCTGGTACCCTTTCTGACGGCAGGCATGCAGGCACCGGCAACGGCGCCTGTTGGCCAGATCAGAGGATCTGCATGAGGAGAAGCCTTTGTCAGGGGTGGTGCCATTATCGTTGGATATCTGCCTTCGCACGCAGGTTCTGACGCTTTACCGCTACGGTCAGCCCTGGCTGTGTTATAGGATTTCCACGGCGCTGGCGGGGGCCAATGAGCGTGACGGCTCGGGTGGAACCCCGCGCGGACGCCATCGCATCCGTGCCTGCATTGGCGCCGGGCGCCCCCGTAACACGGTATTTCGGGGGCGTCGAGCGACGGGTGAAATCTATTCCCCGGAACTTGCAGCCCGCCATCCCCGACGTGACTGGATTCTCACGCGAATCCTGTGGCTCTGTGGTGAGGAGCCTGGCTATAACCGTCTGGGTGAGGTGGATACCATGCGCCGCTTCATATACATTCATGGCACGCCGGAGACAGAGCCCATGGGAGAGCCGCTGTCCCATGGTTGCGTGCGCATGAGAAACGATGACATCCTCCAGCTGTTCGATCAGGTCCGGCCGGGGGTGCCTGTTTTCATTCACGAGTAGTAGTTTCTGGGACCTCTTCTGATGAGTAGGGATGTGGAAAGGACACCGACGGTGACGGGGCCTCTGATGCTGGATCTGGAGGGAACCCGCTTGACTCCGGGCGAGAAGGATCTACTGGCGCGGGAGTCTGTTGGCGGAGTGATTCTGTTCAGCCGCAATTTTGAGAATATCGCTCAGTTACGCAACCTGGTCGGCGCCATACGTGCCGTTCGCCCGCGCATCCTGATTGCTGTGGACCAGGAGGGTGGCAGAGTTCAGCGGTTTCGTGACGCCTTCACCCGGATTCCGCCCATGCGCTCCTTCGGTCGCCTTTATGACCGTAAACCGGACAGAGCCACCGCTCTGACCCGGGCAGCGGGTTGGCTTATGGCCTGCGAGCTCAGGGACCTCGATATTGATTTCAGCTTTGCGCCGGTGCTTGATCTGGATTACGGGGAATCCGCCATCATTGGTGATCGCAGCTTCCATACGGATCCGCGAATTGTCGCAGAGCTTGCAGGTGCCTGGGTGGCAGGCATGCATGACGCCGGCATGGCGGCGGTGGGCAAGCACTTTCCCGGCCATGGAGCGGTGCAAGCGGATTCCCATCTTGAATTGCCGGAGGATGATCGGGCCCCGGATGTGATTATGGCCCAGGATGGATACCCCTTCCGCGAGTTGATTGCCGGGGGTATGGAAGGAATCATGCCGGCGCATATCGTTTATGGCCAGGCTGATTCGAGCCCGGCCGGATTCTCTCGTTTCTGGTTGCGCGACATGTTGCAGGGGGAGCTGGGTTTTCGGGGGGTCATCTTCAGTGATGACCTTGCCATGGCCGGAGCGGCGATTGCGGGCGATTATCCGCAACGCGCAGCGGCCGCGCTGGATGCTGGGTGCGATATGGTCCTGGTCTGTAATGATGCTCGGGGTGCTGAGCAGGTAGCCGACTGGCTGGAAGCCGAGGGTCCCAAAGCGACGCCGCGTCTGGCCAGCATGCGAGGGCGCTCGCTGGCAGGGCCCCGTGGAGCATTTCGCAGTACTGCTTTGTATCGCGATACCCGGGCGGCACTTATGGAGATGATGGAGGAGGGGGCTGCCTGATGGATACAGAAAGCGCTGAGGCGGTGCTTCAGGCCTGGGGCGTCACGGGGGAGTGGCGCGGTCTGGTCCTGATTGTCAGTATTCTGCTCGCCACGGCAGTCGTGTCCTTTATTGGTCAGCTCGTACTGGTAAGGCTGGAACGTCGGCTGACGCGCACGGCCAACCTTTGGGATGATGTGTTCCTGCATGCCGCCCGCAAGCCCATACAGTTCTTTGTCTGGTTGCAGGGGGTTTACTGGGCGGCGGAAGTTGCCTACCGCTATTCCGATGCCGAACTGTTCACCGCCAATGATCTGTTACTCAAGTTCGGCTTCATTCTACTGCTTGCCTGGGCGCTTCTGCGTTTTGTGGGTGAGGTCGAGAAAGTCCTGGTGTCGGACCGGGTCGATGAGCCGGTTGATTACACCACCATGCTGGCCATCGGTAAGCTATTGCGCGCGGTTATTGTCATAACCGCGGCTTTGGTGATGATCCAGAATATGGGCTACAGCATCTCCGGCGTACTGGCTTTTGGTGGCATCGGTGGCATTGCCATTGGCTTTGCGGCCAAGGATATGCTGGCGAATTTTTTCGGTGGCGCCGTGGTTTATATGGACAAACCGTTCAAGGTAGGCGACTGGATTCGTTCCCCGGATGCCAATGTCGAAGGGGTGGTGGAGCATATTGGCTGGCGGGTGACGCGTATACGCACCTTTGATCAACGTCCTCTTTATGTGCCCAACGCAATTTTCACCACCATTGCCGTGGAGAACCCGTCAAGGATGTTCAATCGCCGGATTTTTGAGGTCATAGGGGTTCGCTACGCGGATGTGGAGGTTGTTGAGAAGATTTCGAATGATGTCCGCCAGATGCTGCATGATCATGACGAAATAGACAACGATCGAATCACAATCGTAAACTTTACAGCATTCAGTGCGTCCTCGCTCGATATCATGGTATACACGTTCACCAAAACGACTCAGTGGGTGGAGTTCCACCACATCAAGGAAGACATACTGTTGCGCATCAGTGAGATCATCCGCAGCCACGGGGCAGAGGTCGCCTTCCCGACGCGCACACTGCATCTTGCGGGTAATGAGGCGCCGGAGTTCGCTGGTCTGAACGAGGTGCCGGCCCCGGCAGCGCCAAATTCTGATGTTTCCCGTGGAGAGAGCGGATGACAGACCAGGATCAGCGCTGGGGGATTATAGGCGGTACCGGGGTCACCTCCCTGGAAGGGCTGGAAATAAAAGAGCGGCGGGAGATGTCGACGCCCTGGGGGGCACCTTCCGCACCCCTGGTGGTCGGTGAGATCGAGGGTGCTTCGGCGGTATTCCTGCCGCGCCATGGCGATCCACATCGAATTGCTCCCCATGAAGTCAATTACCGGGCCAATCTCTGGGCAATGCGCGAGTTGGGAGTGACCCGGATAATTGCCGTCAATGCCGTTGGCAGCATGCATGGAAGCATGGTTCCCGGAAGCCTTGTGCTGCCCGATCAGTTGATTGATTACACCTGGGGTCGGGGGCATACCTATTATGAAGGTCAGCTTGAGCAGACGGAGCACATAGATTTCACCTTCCCGTATTGCGAGACATTGCGCCAGAAAATGGCGGAATCGGCGCGCCGGCACGGTCTGCCGTGCACGGCGGGAGGGGTCTATGGCTGTACGCAGGGTCCCCGGCTTGAGACTGCCGCCGAGATTGTGCGTCTTGAGCGTGATGGTTGTGACATCGTGGGTATGACCGGGATGCCGGAAGCAGCCCTGGCTCGGGAGCTTGAACTGGATTACGCCTGTCTGGCGCTGGTGGTGAACTGGGCGGCTGGAAAAACCGCTGAGCTGATCACCATGGACGATATCCGCCGCAATCTGGAAGCGGGTATCGGCCATGTTGGACAGGTGTTGCGCGACCTGATGCAGGCCTGAGTTCCTTCTCCGCCCGCACTGCAGCATGCTTAGTCGTTGTTGTCCGGGTCTTCTTCCTCGTCACGCTCAATCCGATCAAAATACACCACCAGGCCGAGGCTCGGTGAATCCAGGTAATGCACTTCGCCACTGCGCATGCGCCGCAGTTCCCGGAGCCAGGTGCGCACTTTCCAGGGCGTTTCCTCGTCGATTTCTATCTCTTTCAGAGCTGGGTGTATCGCGGGCAGCTCCGGAGCGGGGCGTGGCTCACGGGTCAGGCGATGGAAAAAGTTGTGACCTTCCAGGGCACGATCAAGCAGGGCATCCCGGTCCAGCTCCAGATGGTAAAGATCGCTTCGTACGTGAAGATAACGCCGGCGTTCGATGGTGAGCGATCCGCGAACCGCTTGGCTGCCATTGGTTTCCGAACGAAGATCCACGACCAACGGGGCTGTATGGTAGCCGTGGGGAAAATATTCTTCCCAGGCCGTAAACGCCAGAACCCGGTATCCGTTTTCACGTTGGATCTGGTCGGCCACTCGGGACAGGCGCAGACCCTCACTGGGCAGGGCGATGATCTGCGGGCGCTCTTCGATGGGAGCGCCGGTTGAGTCTGGCAAAGCCGTTTCCGGGAGTGGCTGCCAGTTCGTATCCACCCACAGAGGCAGCCCGCGATCGGGAAGGGAGGGCGCCGGCTGATGACCGAGATTTTCCCGGGCGGCGTCGGGTCCGGTGCGCTCAAAAAGAAGCAGTTCAACGCGATAGAGATCGCTGGCCTGAACGGACAGAGAAGGGGCGCTCAGCAGTAGAGTGAGCGACCAGAGCGCCACCAGGCGAAGAACAGAAGTCATGATACTTCCTCGGGCTGTTCGGCTTTGGATGAAAGCAGGTCGAGAAACTCGCTCAGAGCCTGCAGTTTAGCATCGGCTTGATCGGCATTCAGCCGGAAACGCAGCTGGCTGCCTTTCTCCAGGGAATAATCCTGGGGCTGGGACTGGACCAGCTGGACCAGCACCAGGGGATCCACGCGGGTGTCTGATGCAAATTCGAGTCGCGCCCACTCGGTGCCGGCATCGATCTTGGTGATACCCAGCTCTTCAGCGCGCAGACGCAGGTTCGTTTGCCGAATCAGGTTTTTCAGCGGCTCCGGAAGCAGCCCGAACCGATCAATGATCTCAACCTGAAGTTCTCTGAGTTCCTCTTTGTTTTTTGCACTGGCAAGTCGTTTGTAGAGTACCAGGCGGTTATGCACATCCGGGAGGTAATCTTCCGGAATCAGTGCCGGGATACGCAGGTTGACCTCGGTGCCATGGTGCAATGGCAGGTCCGCGTTCGGGGTGCGGCCGGCACGAATGGCCTTCACCGCTTCGTCGAGCATCTCCATATAAAGTGTAAGGCCAATGCCTTCGATCTGGCCGCTCTGGTCATCGCCCAGCAACTCGCCGGCACCCCGGATTTCAAGATCATGGGTTGCCAGCATAAAGCCGGCCCCGAGATCCTGGGCCGCAGCTATGGCGTCCAAACGCTTTTCCGCATCCTTGGTCATCTTCTTTCCTGGCGGAGTCAGAAGGTAGGCGTAGGCCTGGTGGTGGGAGCGTCCCACGCGGCCGCGGAGCTGGTGCAGCTGGGCCAACCCGAATTTATCCGCGCGCTCGATGATGATGGTGTTGGCACTGGGGATGTCGATGCCCGTTTCAATAATAGTGGTGCAGACGAGAACATTGAACCGCTTGTGGTAGAAGTCCGACATGATCTGTTCGAGCTCCCGCTCGCGCATCTGACCATGGGCAATACCCACCCGGGCTTCCGGCACCAGCGCGCGAACATCCTCGGCCAGCTTGTCGATGGAGCTGACTTCATTGTGCAGGAAATAGACCTGGCCGCCGCGCAGGATCTCACGCAGTATCGCTTCCTTGACCAGAGCGTCCTCGCTGCGCCGGACAAAGGTTTTAACCGAGAGGCGCCGGGCCGGCGGGGTGGCGATGACGGAAAGATCACGCAGGTTCCCCATGGCCATGTTCAGTGTTCGGGGAATGGGGGTGGCGGTCAGAGTCAGTACGTCCACCTGCGCGCGCAGCTGCTTGAGTTTCTCCTTCTGGGAGACACCGAAGCGGTGTTCCTCGTCAATGATGACGAGCCCCAGGTTGGGGAAATCCAGATTATCCTGCAGCAGTTTGTGGGTGCCAATGATGATGTCGGCCTGGCCTTTCCGGGCTTTTTCCAGGGTGGCGTCCTGCTGTTTTCCGCTGCGGAAACGGCTGAGCATTTCCACCTGCACGCCGGTGTCGGCAAAACGGTCGCGGAACGAATCGTAATGCTGTTGCGCCAGCAGGGTTGTTGGCACCAGCACCACAACCTGGCGAGAGGCATGGGTGGCGATAAAGGCCGCGCGCATGGCCACCTCGGTCTTGCCGAAGCCCACATCGCCGCAGACCAGGCGGTCCATGGGTTTTTCGCCGGCCATGTCCCGTTCCACTGCTTCAATGGCGGCCATCTGGTCGGGGGTTTCCTCGAAGGGAAACTGTGCGCAGAAGGTGCGATAGCTGTCGTCCGGTTGCGGGAAGGCATACCCTTTACTGGCCTCGCGCCGGGCATAGACATCGAGCAGCTCGGCCGCTGTGTCGCGGATTTTTTCCAGCGCTTTCTGTTTCGTCTGGCTCCAGCGTTCGGTGCCTAGCTTGTGTAGCGGCGCCACGGAATCTTCGGCCCCACTGTAGCGCGATATCAGATGCAGGCTCGATACGGGGACGTAGAGCCGGGCGTCATCGGCATAGCTCAGAGTCAGGAACTCCGTTGAATGGCCCTCGATATCAATGGTTTCCAGCCCCCGATAACGGCCCACCCCATGGTCAATGTGGACGACGGGGGCCCCCACGCGCAGTTCGGACAGATCCCGGATGGTGTTTTCGTTAGCCGATTCACTGCTGCGTTGGCGTCGGCGGCGTTGCAGCACCCGCTCGCCGTAAAGCTCGGTTTCCGTGATGACGCAGATATCCGCATCATCCAGGCGGGTACCGTGCTCCAGCGGGCCGGTGGTTATGCCCAGGGGGGTCTGCCCGGCCAGAAAGCTGGGCCAATCGTTGACCTGGTCCGTAGGAATATGCTGTTCCGCAAGCTGTTGCTGGAGTGCTTCGCGGCGTCCGGCCGAATCAGCCACGAACAGCATGCGCATTGAGTGGTTTTCGATATACGATTGGAGTCGGTGCGCCGGGTTGCTGGCGCGACCGTCAAGAGCAATGTCCGGCACCTCGGAAAAGGGTAGGTTGAGTCGGCCGGTTTTCTCGGTGATCTCTTCCCTGTGCCAGCTGATTCTGGGATAGTCCTTTAACGCGGAAAAACATTCCTCCGTGCGCAGAAACAGCGCGTCAGGCTGGAGTATTGGCCGGAAGCGGTCGTAACGGCGTTCTTCATGGCGATGGGTCACTTCCTCTCGAAATTGTTCCAGTGCCTGCTCCAGCTCGGCATTGGTAAAGACCAGTGTTTCAGCAGGGAGGTAGTCGAACAGGGTCGCCGTCTGGTCGAAAAACAAAGGAAGAAAATATTCGATGCCGGGCGGCCGGATGCCGGAGGCAACGTCCTGATAGACAGAAGCTTCCCGCGGGGCCTCCGGAAACGCTTCAAACCAGCGGTTGCGAAAACGCATCCGGGCGTCACTGTCCCACGGAAACTCGAATGCCGGCAAAAGCTCGATGGAACCTACCTGTTCGATCGAGCGCTGTGTTTCCGGATCGAAAGTTCGCAGCGTCTCCACTTCATCGTCGAACAGTTCAATCCGATAGGGCCATTCCGAGCCCATGGGGAAAATATCCAGCACCGATCCCCGCACCGCGTATTCGCCATGCTGCTGCACGGTCTCGCTGTGGCGGTAACCCGCGGCCTCCAGCCGGTCGCGCCAGGCGCCAATATCCAGTTGATCACCGATATCCAGAATCAGCGTGTTGCCCTGGGTGAAGGAAAGGGGTTGCAGTCGATGCATCAGGGTCCGCGCCGGAAGCACCAGAATCCCCTGCCGGGTCTGTGGGAGCCGGTGCAGGGTACGGATGCGCTGCGAGACAATGTCCTCATGGGGCGAAAAGATGTCGTAGGGCAGGGTTTCCCAGTCCGGCAGCGAAAGCAGTTCACCACCACCGCTATTGCCCCGGTAGAACTGAAGCTCCTGTTCCAGCTCCAGTGCCTCGTCGGTGCTGCTGGTGATGACCAGGGTCAGGCTTTCGTGCCGGCTGGCGGATTCCACAATGGCCATAGCGCGGGCACTGCCCGGGAGCCGACCCCAGTGGCGGTGATCGCCTGGCTGTCGGGGCAGTTCAAGCGGCGGCAGGGTGTGATTCTGCTCGGTGTGGTTCATGGAAACGGATTCCCCGGATTGGCGCATGCGGCGCTATTTTAAGGGGCGAAGTCAGCTGCGGCTACCCTGGAGCGGTTGAATTCCTGTAATGCAGCAAGGACCCAGTGTTGTTACTGAGGCTCTTAAATTGGATAATAGGCGGCCAAATTTTCCGCTTGATGATGATGTGCTGGCGCCGCTTGCGGTTCAGGCGGGGCGAGCCGCGAAAAACATCTTGAAATTCAATCACCTTCAGAGGACTCCCATCGTGAGCCAGGATCAACTCAACCGCTACTTTTCTGACTGGACCGAGCGTGAAGCCATCGCCGAAGCGATGATTCCCATTATTGGTCGCCTGTACCGCAAGAATAATGTGGTCACCTCGATCTACGGTCGGGCACTGATTAACCAGTCCGTGATCAACATCATCAAGGCACACCGTTTTGTGCGCCAGGTAGAGGCGGAAGAGCTGAGTGTCCGCGAGACCTACCCGATTCTGGAAGTGCTGGACCGGCTTAACCTTGGCCAGGCTCATATCGATATCGGCAAGCTGGCGACACAGTATCAGCGTGTTAAGGACAGCCAGGATCTTGAATCCTTCCTGCGTGAAGCCGTCAATCCGGTGGTTGACCGCTTCGATGAAGAGCAGAAGGCTTCTCACGAAAGTGAAACCAAGGATGTGGTGCTCTACGGTTTTGGTCGTATCGGTCGTTACCTTGCCCGAATCCTCGTTGAGAAGGCCGGGGGCGGGAACAACCTGCGTCTGCGCGCCATTGTTGCGCGTAAAGGCGGCGCTCCCAACGACCTGGAGAAGCGTGCCAGCCTGCTGCGCCGGGATTCCATTCATGGGTCTTTCCGGGGAACGATCACCGTTGATGAGGAAAACGAGGCGATCATCGCCAATGGTAATTACATCAAGGTGATCTACTCCGATTCTCCGGATCAGGTGGATTACACCCAGTACGGCATCGACAATGCCATCGTCATCGATAATACCGGTAAGTGGCGTGATGAAGAGGGCCTCGGGCTTCACCTCAAGTCCAAGGGTGTGAGTCGCGTTATTCTGACCGCACCCGGCAAGGGCAATATCAAGAATATTGTCCACGGGATCAACAATAACCTGATCAGCGACGAGGACCGAATCCTGTCCGCCGCTTCCTGTACCACCAACGCCATTACGCCGGTTGTGAAGGCGGTCAATGATCACTTCGGTATTGTTGATGGGCACATGGAAACGGTTCATGCCTATACCAACGATCAGAACCTGATCGACAACTACCACAAAGGGGAGCGTCGTGGGCGTAGCGCCCCTCTGAACATGGTGCTGACCGAAACCGGTGCTGCCAAGGCGGTAGCCAAGGCGCTGCCAGAGCTGGAAGGCAAGCTGACCGGTAATGCCATTCGTGTACCAACCCCCAACGTGTCCATGGCGATTCTCAATCTCAACCTCGAGAAGGCCACGAGCAAAGAGGAGCTCAATGAGTTCCTGCGTGACAAGGCGCTGCATTCCGATCTGCAGAAACAGATCGACTATGTCAGCTCGCCGGAAGTTGTCTCTTCCGATTTTGTCGGTTCCCGTCACGCCGGCGTGGTCGACGGTCAGGCCACCATCGTCAGCGGCAAACGGGCGGTGCTCTATGTCTGGTATGACAACGAAGCCGGTTACAGCGCCCAGGTGATTCGGATCGTCAGTCAGATGTCGGGGATGTCATTTCCGATTTTCCCGGAGCGCGGCACGGCAAGCGATCACTGATCATTTGTCATTTGTTAATGCGGGCGTTGTGCAGTCCACGTACCATGCCCGCGTTTTTCAGCAGCGAGCGTTGCTTCAGTCGAGATACCTCTGTGGAGGCATTGACCCCATGGGGCACCCTTCGGGGCACTATCCCCTTGATCTGTGTACCTTCGAAGGGGAAAACCGTCCTTGCGCCGGTAGATAATACGGCTGTGTATCTCTATAATTGGGCCGATTTTGGGTGTGTCGGCGTTTATTGCGTATCTGTCATGATCTGGCAGGGGTGCTGCCCGCGCAGGGCCTGAAGCATAAGCTGGCGCGAAACTGTTCTCTCAATTCCATCCTTCTATGATTGGGCAAAGCGAATGATCAAGATCAAGAAAGGCCTCGATCTTCCGATAAATGGCGAGCCCGAGCCCGTCATTGAGCAGGGTCGGTCGGTTAGGCATGTTGCCGTGACCGGCTTCGACTATGTTGGCATGAAGCCAACGCTCAAGGTGCGCGAAGGTGATCGTGTCAAGCGGGGCTCTCCCATCTTCACCGACAAGAAGAATGAGGGGGTCCTCTACACCTCGCCCGCTTCCGGAATCGTGCGCGAAATCAACCGCGGTGAACGACGCGTATTCCAGTCAATGGTGATTGAAATTGACGGTGATGACGCGGAAACCTTTGAGCAGCATACCAGTGCCGGGCTGAGCAGCCTGGACCGGCAGAAGGTTGTCGACAATCTGGTCCAGTCCGGTATGTGGCCGGTAATTCGGACCCGCCCCTACAGCAAGGCGCCCGCCATCGACAGCGAGCCCCATTCCATTTTCGTATCCGTTATGGATACGAATCCGCTGGCTGCGGATCCTGCGATCATTATCAATGATGATCCGGAAGCGTTCGAGAACGGCCTGAAGGTCCTCGGGCGCCTGACCAGCGGCAAGGTGCATGTCTGCGGCTGGCCAGATAGCAAGGTTCCCCTGCCACAGGGCGATCAGTTTGAGCAGCACGCTTTTGATGGCCCTCATCCGGCGGGTAACGTCGGTACGCATATCCATTTCGTCGATCCCGTGGGTGGCGAAAAGGTCGTCTGGACGGTCAACTACCAGAAAGTCATGGATATCGGGCGTCTGTTCACAACCGGCCGCGTGCCGAAGGAGCAGATTGTGGCCGTTACAGGCCCCATGGCGAAGCGCCCGCGTTTGCTGCGGACCGTCATTGGCGCCAGCCTCAATGAACTGCTCGAGGATGAAATCGAGCAGGGCGACTATGAGGTCCGGATGGTAAACGGCTCAGTCCTCGGAGGGCGCTCTGCGCGTGGCCCCGTGGCTTACCTTGGGCGTAATGCCTGTCAGGTGACTGTGCTGGAGGAAGGCTACAAGCGGCCCTTTATGGGCTGGCTGTCGCCGGGGACGGATCGTTTCTCCCGCCTCAACATCTATCTGTCCAAGCTGATGCCAGGCAAGAAGTTCAACTTCAATACCAACACCAACGGCAGTGAGCGGGCTATGGTGCCCATCGGGGTCTATGAAGAAATCATGCCCCTCGACATCCTGCCGACCCAGCTGCTGCGCTCGCTGATTGTGCAGGATACGGAGCAGGCCCAGATGCTGGGTGCGCTGGAGTTGGACGAAGAGGATCTTGCCCTGTGCACCTTTGTCTGTCCGGGCAAATACGAATATGGACCGATTCTGCGACAGAATCTGACGCGTATCGAATTCGAGGGCTAACGCATGGCGCTTAGAAAGTTTTTCGACAAGCTTGAGCCCCATTTTGAGAAAGGTGGCAAGTTCGAGCGCTGGTA
>SLIH01000442.1 GCA_007135745.1 Halomonas sp.
AGGGACCAGCGGGGCTGGACGCTGACGTGGCAACGCCCCTGGCACGTCATCTGACGACGAGGCTGATAACGGGTCATGAAGCTCAAACGCTATTTCCCCCTGCTGTCCTGGGGCCCTCACTACGGACGCCAGAACCTGGGCCGGGATCTGCTGGCGGCCGTTATCGTGACCACTGTTTTGATTCCCCAGGCGCTCGCCTATGCGGTTCTCGCAGGGCTGCCACCGGAAGTCGGCCTTTATGCGAGCATTGTGCCCCTGCTCGCCTACGCTGTTTTTGGCACCAGCAGCACGCTGGCAGTGGGCCCGGTGGCCATTATTGCCCTGATGACAGCCTCCGCGGCCGGTAGCGTCGCCGCACAGGGGTCGGCGCAATACCTGGGCGCCGCTCTGGTTCTGGCGATGCTGTCCGGCCTGATTCTCGTTGGAATGGGGATTGCCAGACTCGGTTTCCTTGCCAATTTTCTCAGCCATCCCGTCATTTCCGGGTTTATGACCTCAGCGGCACTGATCATAGCCGCCAGCCAGCTGGGCGCCCTGGCGGGTGTCGAGGCGCAGGGCCAGACCCTGGCAGAGATTCTGCCCTCGCTGGCAGCCAATCTGGACACAGTGAACTTCGCCACACTCCTGGTGGGCCTGGGTTCATTGATGTTTCTTTTTGCAGCCCGCAGAGGTCTTCGCTCCCTCCTGGTACGTATGGGAATTCCAGAACGCGGCGCCGTGCTGCTTACCCGTGGTGCCCCCATAGTAGTGGTGGCGCTGAGCACCTTCGCCGTCTGGGGCATGAACCTGGAACAGCGCGGTGTTCAGGTGGTTGGCGACATTCCCCCCGGTCTGCCACCACTGACCTTCCCGCCCCTTCAGATGGAACTCTGGAGCGAACTCCTGATGAGCGCCGTGCTCATCAGTGTGGTGACCTTTGTCTCGTCGATTTCCGTGGCCCAGACTCTGGGCGCCAGGCAGCGCGAGCGGGTTGACCCGAACCAGGAGCTCCTCGGACTGGGTTCGGGCAATATTGCCGCTTCCATAACCGGCGCCATGCCCGTCGGAGGCGCCTTCGCCCGCTCCGTGGTCAATCTTGACGCCGGCGCCCGAACACCCGCGGCAGGGGCGTTCACGGGGACCGCCATTCTGATTGCGGCGCTGGTGATAACGCCCCTGATATCCCATCTGCCGATGGCTACCCTGGCCGCGATCATCATTGCCTCGGTTCTGTCACTGGTGGATGTGCCCGCCATACGCCGAACCTGGCGCTATTCACGCAGCGATTTTGCCGCGATGATGGCAACCCTTGTCCTGACGCTCACCCTTGGCGTGGAAATCGGCATTTCCGTGGGTGTGGGACTGTCACTGGCCCTGCATCTCTATGCCACCAGTCGGCCTCACAGCGCCATTATTGGCCGTGTACCCGGCAGCGAGCACTTCCGCAACGTGAGCCGGCACGAGGTGGAAACCGATGAACGGCTGATCATCCTGCGAGTGGACGAGAGCCTTTACTTCGCCAACGCACGCTACCTGGAGGACAGGGTACTGGAGCTGGCACGCAACAATCCCGACCTGCAACACATCGTACTGGCCTGCCAGGGGGTCAACGTTATTGATGCCTCTGCAGTGGATACCCTGCTGGCAATCAACGAGCAATTACAGGATACGGGCGTCATGCTGCATCTGGCGGAGGTGAAGGGCCCGGTTATGGACCGCCTGAAAAAGACGGACCTTTACCAGGCCCTGACCGGCCGGATCTTTCTCAGCACCTTTCATGCCTGGGAGGCACTGCATTCCACGGCACGCGGCGACTGACCTTTGCACCGGCACCTCTGCCGGACGCACGGTGCGGCTCATTTCATTCACTACACCCTGCGAACTGACATCAGGCAGCCTTTTTCCGACGGCGACCGGCCTGATCATGGGCCCGGATAAAGTCCTTCACCCGGGGGGCGATGACATTACGCCAACGACTGCCATTGAAGATGCCGTAGTGACCCACGCCTTCCGCCAGGAAGTATTCCTTGCGGCTGTCGTCGAGGTTGGTGGATATATCCAGTGCGGCCCGGGTCTGCCCCACGCTGGAGATATCATCCAGCTCCCCCTCGATAGCGAGCAAAGCTGTTTTCTGGACGGCCGCGGGATCGATCAGGTGACCCCGGGACACCCACTCCCCTTTCGGCAACAGATGCCGCTGGAAGACCACATCGATGGTCTGAAGGTAGAACTCCGCCGTGATGTCCATCACGGAGCGGTATTCCTCGTAGAAGCTGCGTGTCTTCTCCGCGCTGTCCTCGTCACCCTTGATCAGGTGCTGGAAAAGTTTGCGGTGTTTGAGCACGTGCTCACCGAAGTTCATGGTCATGAACCCCGCCAGCTGCAGGAAGCCCGGATAGACCTGACGCATCATGCCCGCATTGGGCGGCGGCACCAGGGTGATGACATGTTTCTGGAACCAGGACAGGGAGCGCGTGGTGGCCACACGATTGACTTCAGTGGGCGCCTCCCGCGTATCAATGGGTCCGCCCATGAGCGTAACCGAAGGCGGTGTACAGGGGTGATTCTCCGCTTCCAGCAGGCAAAGCGCACCGTACACGGGCACAGCGGGCTGACAGACCGCCAGGATATGAGTGTTGGGCCCCAGCTCCTTGATCCAGTCCAACAGGTAATCCACATAGTCGTCGAGATCAAAACGACCCTCGGTCAGAGGAACATCCCGGGCATCGCGCCAGTCCGTTATGTAGACGTCGTGATCCGGCAACATGGCCTCGACAGTCCCGCGCAGGAGCGTTGAGAAGTGGCCGGAAAGCGGCGCCACAATCAGCAGACGCGGATCATCGCGCTGGCAGTCTCGCTTGAAGTGCTTGAGCTGGCCGAAGGGCTTGCGCAGAAGGATTGTTTCTTCCACGGCCACACGACGGCCATCAATGCTGGTTTCATCCAGCCCGAAATGGGGCTTGCCGTAACGGCGCGTGAGCTGCTCGAACATATCAAGACCCGCTGCCATGGTTTTGCCAGCAGTGGTGTGGCCCAGCGGATTGAGAGGATGCCGTAAGAGGGTTAACCCGTGATCTGCCATGAAACGGGCCGGCCCAAAGGCCGTATGCTGAAGCTCATAGAGGGTATAGAGCATGAAATGAACCCGTCCTGCCAAATTGTTATGGACCTTAACAAGAACCGTGTTGGCGTGCCGGTTCTGGCCCGATATTCCCTGAACTGATGACTCCCAGACTGTTCAATTTTTGAAATTCTGCAAAGTTACACACTAAGTTTGACTCGCGCCGGCGAACTGTCAACTCTATATTGAGTTATGAATTGATCAAAAAATGTAAGGGAGTATTTCCCATGGCAGACCTCAAAGGAAGAACCGCCGTGATCACCGGCTCCACCAGCGGCATTGGGCTGGGTATTGCCGAGGGCCTGGCGGAAAGCGGCGTGGACGTGGTGATCAACGGACTTGGCGATGCCGGGGAGATTCAGGCTATTTCCCAGCGCCTGGAGGATCAATATGGCGTCCGGGCACCGGTCATTGACGCGGATCTGACGGATGGTCAGGCGGCCCAGCAGCTGATCCGGGACGCCGAGCAGGCTCTGGGGCAGGTGGATATTGTCGTCAATAATGCCGGCGTTCAGCATGTGAGCCCGGTGGAGGATTTTCCCGACGACAAATGGGAGAAAATCATCAGCCTGGTGCTGTCGGCGGGCTTTCATACCACCAAGGCTGCCCTGCCGGGCATGAAATCGCGCGGCTACGGGCGAATCGTGAATATTGCCAGTGCCCACGGGCTGGTGGCCTCGCCCTACAAGGCCGCCTATGTGGCCGCCAAGCATGGCATCGTGGGGTTCACCAAAACAGTCGCGCTGGAAATCGCGGAGGAGCCGGATCTAACCATCAACGCCATCTGCCCCGCCTATGTCCGCACCCCGCTGGTGGAAGGGCAGATCGCCGACCAGGCGAAGGCACATAACATGAATGAAGAACAGGTGATCCGGGATGTGATTCTGGCGGCCCAGCCCAACAAACGCTTTGTCACCATTGAGGAACTGGTGGCGCTGACCCGTTTGCTGTGCGGTCATGAAGGCCGATCGTTCAACGGGGCGGCGATACCGATGGATGGGGGCTGGACGGCGCGCTGAGTCTACAGGAGTGATCGGTGCGGTGCGCTGCGCTTACCGGCACCCTACATACCATGGTTATCTGGATTGCAGTTTCGTAGGGTGCGGTGAATGAAATGAACCGCACCGGGTGCCCAGGCTGGGTGCCACGGTGCGGTGCGCTGCGCTTACCGGCACCCTACTCAAGCTGTATTTCTGGCCAACAGGTGGCGGCGAACCCAGGTGGTGACCAGACCACGCTGGGGCGCAAAAAGGAAGGCCAGCATGAAGAAGCTGGCCACTACCAGCACAATGGCGCCCCCGGAGGCGACATTGAACAGAAAAGACAGGTAGAGGCCAATGACCGCTGAGGCAATCCCGACCAGGGTGGCCACCGCCATCATGGCAGGCAGGCTGTTAACCAGCAGATAGGCCGTGGCGCCGGGCGTGATCAGCATGGCCACCACAAGAATGATGCCCACGGTCTCCAGGCTCGCCACGATGGTCACCGTGAGCAGCAGAATCAGTCCGTAGTGGATTTTTCCGGTGCCCAGACCGAGTGACCGGGCCTGAACCGGGTCAAAGACGTACAGCAGCAGCTCCTTGTAGTAGAGCGCAACCACGACGATGGCAAGAATACAGGTGGCCAGGGTCAGCATCAGGGCCGGGTAACGCACCCCGAGCACATTGCCGAAAAGGATGTGCATGAGATGGGTCGAGGTGGCGATCTGGCTGATGATGACAATGCCCAGGGCAAAGGCGGCGGTGAACATCAGCCCCATGGCCGCATCGGATTTTATGCGGGAATTACGCTCAATGACGCCAATCCCCAGCGAAGTCAGCGCGCCCGTGGCAAAAGCACCCACAAAGAAGGGCCACCCCAGAAGATAGGCGATGGCGACGCCGGGCAGCACGGCATGGGAAATGGCATCACCGAGAAGAGACCAGCGCTTGAGAATCACGTAGCTGGAAAGCAGTCCGCAGACCCCGCCGACCAGTATGGATGTCAGCAGGGCCCGCTGCATGAAGGCATACTGG
>SLIH01000417.1 GCA_007135745.1 Halomonas sp.
GACCAGACCGAAGAAGCGGAAGGCGAGTCCCTGGATGAGAGCTTTGACCTGGAGTGGGATCTGGACGAGCCTGCAGCGGACGAAACTCAGGAAGCTGAGAGCACTCAGCAAGAGCCGGAAGCAGCCATCGACTTCTCACTCGACGATCTGGACCTCGAAGGAGAGTCTGGTGGCGCCGAGGAGGACGTCACGAAGTCAGAGTCTGATGAGGAGCTGACCGACACACTTGAGCTTGAAACTGAAGCGTCAGAAGAGGTCCCCGAGGTTACCGAGAAGACTGATTCTGAGCAGACCGATGAGATGGACGATCTTGGGCTGGAGCTGGAGTCCGAAGAAGACAGCAATCTGCCGACAGCCGAGGATATAGCGACGGAAGAATCCGGCAGTGCAGCGCTTGAGCAGGAATGGGACGGCGAGGAAGATTTGCTGGATCCGGAAGAGGCCGCCCCGGAAGAACCGCTTGAGGACACCCCGAGCACCGGGTCTGAAGCGGAATCCGCGGAAGGGGCCGATTTTGATGATTCCTTCCTGGAAGAGCTGGATGCCGAACTCGATAAGGTAACGGAAGAAGAGCAGGGCGACGGTTCCGCCGAAACGCCCGATCGTTCTGAGGCCGTCGAACCGGAGCAAGCGCCTGAAGCGCCCGAAGGCTCTGAGAAGTCCGAAAGTTCTGAGCTGGAAGATCTCGAGCTTGATGTCTCCGCAGATGACCTGGCCCTGATGGATGAGGTTGCCAGTAACGAAGAAGCGACAGAGGACTCACCGGAACAGGACGTGAGCGAGGAAAAAGAAACGTCTGAAGCTTCCGGAGCGGGTGAATCCGAGGAGGCATTGAGCGATTCCGACGAAGGATTGCTGGATTTGGAAATGGAAGGCGAAACTCCGGCTGAGGAAATCTCCGGGGAGGAAACGCGCGCGCTGGAAGAAGAGGAATTCCCCGCCGATGCGGAGTCCGAAGGCTGGGGCGAGGAAGCTGAGCAGCCGGAGATTTCCTCTGAGGAATCAGAAGCGGCTCCCGCCACCGAAGAGGATGCGGGCGAATCGTCGAAATCCGGCGGTGCGGTTGCACTGGATTCCGGGGATGAAGACGACGAGTTTGATTTCCTCGAAGGCACGGACGAAGCAGCCACCAAACTTGACCTGGCCCGAGCCTATATGGAGATGGGCGACGCGGACGGAGCCCGCGACATTCTTGAGGAAGTCGCCAACGAAGGCACTGATTCACAGAAGAAAGAGGCGCAGCAATTGCTGACCGACCTTTGACCCACTGCCTTTTAGTGCAATCAATCTGCGGGGCCGCCATGGCCCCGCAGTTGTTTCCGCGTTTATAATGGCGCGCCTGTTATGGAATGGTAACCGGTGTGCTGAAAAGACCCCCCGAATTGACGACGGATGAACTGATTGGGCCAGGCATTGTGGCTCTGATCGTCGAGTACGACGGCTCGAGCTTTCACGGCTGGCAAAATCAGAAAGGCCGGGTGCGCAGCGTTGATGGTGTTCTGCGCGAGGCGGTCTCCGTGGTGGCCGATGGACCGGTTGATACGGTCTGTGCCGGGCGTACTGACGCTGGCGTACACGCTACCTATCAAGTTGTGCATTTTGAATCCAGGGTCACGCGAGCGCTGCGTTCCTGGGTTCTGGGCATCAACAGTAACCTTCCGCGGGATGTCCGTGTCCAGTGGGTGGGGCAGATGCCTTCCGGGTTCAGTGCCCGATTCAGCGCCCTGAGTCGACGGTACCGATACGTTATGCTGAGCAGCTCCACGCCGCCGGCCATACTCAGGGATCACCTGAGCTGGACGCATCGGCCGCTGGATGTCCCGGCGATGCACCAAGCGGCCCGGCATCTGCTGGGCGAACATGATTTTTCCGCTTTTCGGGCGGCGGGTTGTCAGTCCACGACGCCCTGGCGTGAAGTGAAGAAAATCCATGTGGTCCAAAAGGGCCCTTATGTCGTTCTTGATATAGAGGCCAACGCGTTTCTCCACCACATGGTGCGCAATATTGCAGGGAGTCTGATGCGTGTCGGGCAGGGGGAGGAAGCTCCGGAATGGCTCGGCGAGCTGCTCGCAGGTGGTGATCGTCGTGTAGCCGGTATTACGGCTCCGGCGCAGGGGCTTTATCTTGTGGATGTAAAATACCCAGGGGATATTCAGCTCCCCGAGGCCGGCCCCGGGCCTTCCTTTATTGCTGATTGAATCGTTGTCAGCTGGTGACGCGGCGATGGTACGGGTATGCTGGAGCAATGATGAGCGAGGTAGATAACAGGTTGCACCGCACACGAATCAAGTTCTGCGGCATCACCCGTGCGGAGGATGCTCGCGCCGCCGTGAACGCGGGAGCCGACGCGATTGGGCTGGTGTTTTACTCGGGCAGTCGGCGTAAGGTAACGCAGGAGCAGGCTGAGGCCATTATCCGTGAACTGCCACCCTTCGTGTCTGTCGTGGGGCTTTTTGTGAACGCAGAAGCCGAAGAAGTGGCGGCACTGACAAAGGCGCTGCATCTGGATTGCCTTCAGTTTCACGGTGATGAAACGCCCGCGTTCTGTGAGCAGTTTGGCCGTCGTTGGATCAAGGCGATACGGGTAAAGTCCCCCGAGGTGGTTGCCAATGCCTTGGGTGCCTATCATAGGGCGTCCGCTTTATTGCTTGATGCCTACGACCCCAATGAGTATGGCGGTACCGGCAAGACCTTCAACTGGGATTGGGTGCTTGAGGCGGACATCAACGCACCGGTGATCCTTGCCGGAGGGCTCACGCCGGACAACGTGGCCGAAGCGATTGGCGTGGTTCGCCCCTGGGCAGTGGATGTCAGCGGGGGTGTGGAAGAGCAGGCCGGAATCAAGAGTGCGCAGCGAATGCATGAATTTTCCAGAGAGGTACGCCGTGGCGATCAAACTGACTGAAGAGATGCTCAAGGGCATACCGGATGCCCGGGGGCATTTTGGTGATTATGGTGGACGATTTGTATCCGAGACGCTTATCGATTCTCTGGAACATCTGGAGAAGGAGTATCGCCGGCTGCGAAACGATCCTGAATTCCGTCGTCGATTTGATGCGGACCTCCAGGATTACGTGGGTCGTCCCACCCCCCTGTATCACGCCGAGCGCCTTAGCAGGGAAAACGGTGGCGCGCAGATCTGGCTCAAGCGGGAGGATCTCAACCACACCGGTGCGCACAAGGTAAACAACACCATTGGACAGGCGCTGCTTGCCCAGTTTCTGGGCAAGCCCCGGGTCATTGCTGAAACCGGAGCAGGGCAGCATGGGGTGGCCACAGCCACCGTTGCCGCCCGCCTGGGGCTGAAATGCAAGGTGTTCATGGGCGCTGAGGACGTCCGTCGGCAGGCTCTCAATGTCTATCGCATGAAGCTGCTTGGAGCTGAGGTGGTGCCCGTGGACAGCGGAACCCGCACCCTGAAGGATGCCATGAACGAGGCCCTGAGGGACTGGGTAACCAATGTCGACGATACCTTCTATATCATTGGCACCGTCGCCGGGCCTCACCCCTATCCGCTTATGGTGAGGGATTTCCAGTCGGTCATCGGCACCGAAGCCAGGCGGCAGCACCTGGAGAAAACCGGGCGGCTTCCGGATGCTCTCGTAGCCTGCGTAGGTGGTGGTTCCAACGCCATCGGGCTTTTCTATCCATTTCTGACGGACGAATCCGTGGCGCTCTATGGTGTTGAAGCCGGGGGGCACGGTATCGAATCCGGTGAACATGCGGCGCCACTGAGTGCCGGTCGGGCCGGAGTGTTGCATGGCAATCGGACCTACCTGATGGAAGACGAGAATGGCCAGATTGCCGGAACCCATTCGATTTCAGCGGGTCTGGATTACCCGGGCGTCGGGCCCGAGCATTCCTGGCTGAAGGATATCGGTCGCGCCAACTACGTGTCGGTTACGGATGATGAAGCCATGGCGGCATTCCGGCAGCTTACCGAGGTGGAAGGGATTATGCCCGCTCTGGAGACGGCCCATGCCGTGGCCTACGCGCTCAAGCTGGCGGCGGACATGGATCCCGAGCAGTCCATCATTATTAACCTCTCCGGGCGTGGCGACAAGGATATCCAGACTGTTGCGGAGATCGACAACATTGAATTCTGAGGACTCTGTTATTCATGAGCCGAATTGACGGTGTGCTGACGGACCTGCGCAAGCAGGGACGTCGAGCCTTGATTCCCTACATCACGGCGGGTGATCCGGATAAAGCGGAAACCCTGGCCATCATGCATACGCTGGTCGAGAGCGGCGCCGATATCATCGAGTTGGGCGTGCCCTTTTCCGATCCGATGGCCGACGGTCCGGTCATACAGCGGGCCTGTGAACGCGCACTGGCGAAAGGCTGTTCCCTGCGGGATGTCCTGGATATCGTCGCGCGCTTTCGCGAGACCGACCGAACCACGCCGGTTGTATTGATGGGGTATCTCAACCCTATTGAGGCCATGGGAGGCGATGCCTTCGTTGAACGGGCCGCAGAGGTTGGTGTGGACGGGGTGCTGGTCGTGGATCTGCCCCCGGAAGAGGCCGATCTACTGATTCCGGCGCTGAAGGCCCGGAATCTGGATGCGGTTTTTCTGCTCTCGCCCACCACGACGGATGAGCGGATCCGGCTGATCAGCCAGCATTGCTCCGGTTATGTCTATTATGTGTCCTTGAAAGGGGTCACCGGGTCGGCCACGATTGACACCGAGAGTGTCGGGGCTCGGGTGGACCATATCCACGCCATCACGGCACTGCCCGTGGGCGTTGGTTTCGGTATCCGTGATGCGAAGACGGCACGCGCGGTCGGAGCGGTGTCCGATGCTGTTATCGTGGGCAGCGTCATTGTTGATTGTATCGGGCATCACCCGGAGGGTGGCGCCGAGCTTCACAGGGCGTTGAAGGGGCTGGTGCAGCCACTGCGGGAAGGGCTGGATGAGCTGCCGGCTCTTGAAGGCGCCAACTGAATCCGAACAAAGGAGAGCGGATTGTCATGAGCAGCTGGCTCGATAAAATCATGCCGAGCATGATTCGCTCGGATGCACAACAACGCTCAACGGTTCCGGAAGGCCTTTGGAAGAAGTGCCCGAAATGCGATGCCTTTCTCTACCGACCGGAACTGGAAAAA
>SLIH01000313.1 GCA_007135745.1 Halomonas sp.
CTGCCGGTCAGTGCCGGCAGCATCCGCTTTCAAGGGCAGGACATTACTCGCCTGAAACCCCAGCAACGCGCCCGCCTGGGCATTGGCTACGTGCCCCAGGGGCGGGAGATCTTCCCGCAGCTTACGGTGGAGGAGAATCTCAGGCTGCCTCTCGCCGGGAAACGCTCGAAGGGCATACCCTCGCGCGTGTACGAGCTGTTTCCGGTGCTGAAGGACATGGCGCGGCGCCGTGGCGGGGACCTGTCGGGCGGGCAGCAACAGCAGCTGGCCATTGGCCGGGCGCTGGTACTCAATCCCGAGATCATGCTGCTGGATGAGCCCACGGAGGGAATTCAGCCCAACATCGTGCGCGAGATCAGCGATGTGATACGACGTCTGAACGAAGAGGAAGGGCTGACCATTCTACTGGTGGAACAGAAGCTGGCCTTTGCCCGCGCAACCGGCAACCGCTTCAATATTCTCAATAACGGCCGCAACGTAGCGAGCGGGACCATGGAGGAACTGGGGGACGAGCTGATCCAGGAACACCTGACGGTGTGAGCCGTCAGAAATCAAAGACCGTGCTCTCACCGATCGCGGTCTTCTCCAGCGCCTTGCGCACGGGGGCGAAGGAGCGGCGGTGGATCGGCGTGGCACCCAGGGTCTCCAGCGCCTGGATGTGGGTTTTGGTCGGATAGCCCTTGTGGCCCGCAAGCCCATAGCCGGGATAGAGCGCATCCAACTCGACCATTTCCTGATCCCGGCTGACCTTGGCCAGGATGCTGGCCGCCGCTATGACGTCAACGCGATCGTCGCCTTTGACCACCGGCATGGACTCCCAGCCCCAGTCCGGGCAGCGGTGTCCATCCACCAGCACGTACTCGGGAACGGGCTGCAGGCCCTCCACGGCACGCACCATGGCGGCCATGGTGGCATGGTAGATATTCAGTGAATCGATTTCGGACACTTCGGCGCGGGCCACGAACCAGGCAAGGGCACGCTCCCTGATCTGGTGAGCCAACGCCTCGCGTCTGCGTTCGCTCAGTTTCTTTGAATCCCGCAAACCTTCCACGGGGCGGGCAGGGTCCAGAATCACCGCCGCAGTCACTACGGGGCCCGCCAGAGGTCCCCGCCCTACTTCATCGACACCGGCCAGCAGTGGCCCCTGATAGGGAATAAGGGGTGCTTCCATCAGCCTTCATCCTCGGTGAGATCATCGGGTAGCGGTTCGCCATTGATAAGGGCCGCAATGGATTCGGCCGCGCGGGCACTGGCATTGCGCCGCAGCGTCCTGTGCATTTCGGTGAAAACCGCCTGCTCGTTTTCCACGCGACTGTCCGAAGTCAGGCGTTCCAGCAGTGCCTCGCCCAGGGCTTCGGGCGTGGCATCATCCTGAATGAATTCAGGCACAACCGGCTCTGGCGCCAGAAGATTGGGCAGAGCAATATGGTTGATCTGTACCAACCGCTTCACAATCTGAAAGCTCATGGGCTTGAGGCGGTAGGCAACCACCATGGGACGCTTCAGCAAAGCGGCCTCCAGGGTGGCCGTGCCTGAGGCCAGCAGGACCGCATCGGCCGCAGCCATCACGTTCCGGGACTGACCATCGATCAGGCACACCTTCAGATCGCGGAATTCCGGTTGCACAAGGATCTCTTCCATCTGCAGACGACGGGCCCGGCTCGAGCACGGCACAAGAAAAAGCGGCGGCCAGTGGCCTCGACGCGTGCTTTCAGGGTTCCGACTAACAAGCCATGCCGCCGCCTGCAGAAACAGGGGGGCCAGGAATCCCATTTCGCCTCCCCGGCTGCCCGGGAGGATTGCTACAACAGTGGAATCGGCATCGAGGCCCAGAAGCGAACGGGCTCCTGGTTGATCAGTCGTCATCGGAATCTGGTCGGCCATCGGATGGCCAACAAAGCGAACAGGCACCTGATGATCGCGATAGAACTGCGCCTCGAACGGAAGCAGCGTGAGCATCAGATCGACCGAGCGGGCAATGCCCTTTATCCGCCCTTGCCGCCATGCCCAGACGGTTGGACTGACATAGTGCGCGGTGGGAATACCCTCGTCACGCACCTGTTTTTCCAGGCCCAGGGTAAAATCCGGGGAATCGATGCCAATGAGTATCGCTGGCCGGTTGTTCAGGCAGTATTCGCGGATACGGGCGCGGATACGGAACAGCTCCCGCAGGCGCCCAAGCACCTCCACCAGCCCCATGACCGAGAGCCGTTCCATGGGCACAATGGATTGCAGGCCCGCTGCAACCATTCGGTCGCCACCGATACCAACAAAACGGGCGTGGGGAAAGTGGTGCCGCAGGGCGCGGATCAGGTCCGCACCGAGGAGGTCACCGGATACCTCTCCGGCAACCAGGACGATAACCGGACCAGGCGCAGGCGCCATGCCTCGTGAGCTAATCCGCTCCATGACGTTAGCGTACGATGCCCCGTTCAGCGCGTTTCAGCGAGGCCAGAAAAACCCGGACTTCGTCGCTGTCCGGGAACTCCATTTCCAACTGCTCAACGGCCTGCTGCAGAGTATTGCCTTCACGATAGACGATCCGGTACGCGCGACGCAGCGTCTGAATCGTGTCCTTACTGAACCCGCGGCGCTTGAGGCCTTCGACATTGAGCCCGTGGGCGGAGGCCGACTGCCCGCTGGCCATCACATAGGCGGGAATGTCCTTGAGCACGATACTGCCGCCGGCGCTCATGCAATGCGCTCCAAGGTGACAGAACTGGTGCACCATAGTGCCGCCACCCAGGATGACATGGTCGTCCACGTCCACGTGGCCGGCCAGTGTGGCGCAATTGGCGAGAATCACTTCATCACCGATCACGCAGTCATGAGCCACGTGCACATAGGCCATCAACAGGTTTCCCGAGCCAATCCGGGTTTCACCACGATCCTGAACCGTACCCCGGTGAATGGTGCAGCTCTCGCGGATGACGTTGTTATCGCCGATGCTCAGGGTCGTCGGTTCGCCCTGGTATTTCTTGTCCTGGCATTCCTCACCCACGCTGGAGAATTGAAAGATGCGATTGTTCCGACCAATGCGGGTTGGCCCCTTCACCACCACGTGAGAGAGAATTTCGGTGCCCTCCCCGATCTCGACGTCCGGACCAACCCAACTCCAGGGGCCGACCCTGACGCCCGCTGCCAGTTTCGCCGAGGGATCGACAATAGCCTGAGGGTGCACTTCGGCTTCTGAAGAAACCATCAGACCACTCCCTCTGCCGTCATGATCTCTGCAGCACAGGCCAGCTCCTTACCGACAAGGGCACGGCACTCAAACTTCCAGATGTTGTGCTTGTCGGCAAGCAGTTTTGATTCAAGACGCAACTGATCACCCGGTACCACCGGACGCTTGAAGCGCACCTTGTTGCAACCGGCGAGGTAGTGGATCAGTCCGTCCGAGGGTTTGCGGTCATTGGTTACGAAACCCAATATGCCGGAAAGCTGTGCCATTGCCTCAAGAATCAGCACACCCGGCATGATCGGGCGCGGAGGGAAATGCCCCTGAAAGAACTGTTCGTTGAACGATATGTTCTTTAATCCGACGATGGATTCCCCCTTTTCCACCTCCAATACCCGGTCCACGAGCAGGAACGGATAACGGTGAGGAAGGTACTCCATGATTTCTTCAATCTGCATCACGTGAAGCCTCGGTCGTTAGAACAGCTGGACAGTACAGCGCTGTCCTAATCGCTTATTTTCTTTTCAAGTTGTTTTACGCGCTGAACGAGTTGATCAAGCTGGCGAAAGCGAACAACGCTGCGCCGCCAATCACGATTGGATTCGACGCCGGTTCCCGATGAATAGACCCCCGGCTCCTTGAGACTGCGGGTCACCATAGTCATACCGGTCAGGTGCACATGGTCTGCAATCTCCAGATGTCCGCCAACGCCGGAGGCGCCACCAAAGACGCAGTGCCTGCCAATTCGGGTACTCCCGGCGATGCCCACCATGGCGGCCATCGCTGTATGTTCACCGATGATGACGTTGTGGGCAATCTGGATCATATTGTCCAGCTTGACGCCGTCACCTATGACCGTGTCGTCCAGCGCCCCGCGATCGATCGTGGTGTTGGCGCCTATGTCGACATCATTGCCGACAGTGACACCGCCGAGCTGAGCAATACGTTCCCAGTGATCACCCGCATGGGCATAACCGAAACCATCGGAGCCGACAACGGCACCGGCGGACACCCTGCAGCGCTCGCCAATGCGCACGTCGTGATAAATCGTGACGCCCGGAGCGATAAAGGTATCCGCGCCGATTCGACAGCGTGCACCAACGAAGGCATTGGCGCCGAGATGCACGCCCGGGCCAATCTCAACATCCGCCTCGACCACGGCACCGGGGCCAATATAGGCGGAATCAGCCACACTGGCCCGCGCTGAGACGCTGGCACCGGGATCAACACCTGCATCGGGGCGAGGCTGAGGATCAAACTGGTGGCTGAGACGCGCAAACGCCAGGTACGGATCGTCCAGCACGAGCGCATTGGTGGGGCACTTTTCCGCCAGCTCGGGCTTGATCAGGACCGCACTTGCTTCTGTGCCCTGAAGGTGGCGTTCGTAGCTTGGGTTCGCGAGGAAGCTGAGCTCTCCCGGCGTGGCATTCTGCAATGTTCCCAGCCCGGTAATGAGAGTATTCCCCTCACCCCGGAGCTCGGCGCCCAGCATGGTCGCAATGTCGGAAAGCTTCAGTTGCATTTCTTTCATTCACGTTCCCCGCCGCGACCGGATCATTCATTGGCCTTGCGATTAAGGCGCTCGATCATCTCTTCTGTATAGTCCCGGTCGGGCTTGACGTAAATGACGGCTTCAGCGGGAATGATCAGGTCAAGATCATGTTCCGTGAGCAGCTCCTCCATGACGGCGTCCACAAGCGGACGCGCCTGCTGCAGGAACTGTTGCTGCTGCTGACCAACCACCTGTTCAAACTGGGCCCGGCGCTGCTGGAATTCCTGGACCTTACGCTCAAATTCCTGTTCCAGCCCCTGGCGCTCGGCGTCACTCATCATGGCGCCATCCGTTTCAAGGCGTTGCTGGAGCTCCTGAGCCTCGTCCTGCAAGCCCATGATGGCCCGCTCTTCTTCTTCAAGCTCATCCTGCAGGAA
>SLIH01000371.1 GCA_007135745.1 Halomonas sp.
GGCTGATCACATTGGGTTTTGTCTGGGCACTGATTGCACTGGCCGTGATTGATCTGGACACACAACTGCTGCCGGACAACATTACGCTGCCACTGCTCTGGGCGGGCCTGATCTTCAATTACTTCAATGGCCTGGTTGAGTTCGAGGCGGCGTTCTGGGGGGCGGTGGCGGGCTATCTGAGTCTCTGGATCGTCTACCAGGCCTTCCGGGTGCTGACCGGCAAGGAAGGCATGGGCTTCGGGGATTTCAAGCTGCTGGCCGCCCTGGGCGCCTGGCTGGGGTGGATGATGCTGCCGGCGATCATTCTGCTGTCCAGTCTCGTCGGCGCCACCGTCGGTATCTGCCTGATGATCTTCCGTCGCCACGGCCGCGATGTGCCGATTCCTTTCGGGCCCTATCTGGCGGCGGCGGGTCTACTGGCGCTCTGGTGGGGGCCGGAACTTCAGCAGTTCTGGTTCCGCCTGCTTGGGACGGCCTGACTACGTTTGGTACGACCCGATAAGGGCGAGCAGGCCCCTGATTCACACTCTAAGCGAGCCTGATTATGTTCATCGTTGGACTCACGGGAGGCATCGGCAGCGGAAAGAGCACGGTCGCCCGGATGTTTGAACAGCAAGGCATTGTCACTATCGATGCCGACGATGTGGCCCGGGAAGTCGTGGAGCCTGGCGAACCGGCCCTCGAAAAAATATTCGAGCATTTCGGGGACGCATTGCGCGATGAAGACGGCAGGCTGAACCGCGCAGTGCTGCGCGAGCGAATCTTCCAGGACGCCAGTGAACGCCAATGGCTGGAGACCCTGCTCCACCCAATCATCCGGGATCGGATCACGCAACACCTTGAAAATGCCGCCTCGGACTATGCGTTGCTGGTTTCCCCCCTCCTTCTGGAGACGGATCAGCACCAGCTGTGTCAGCGCATTGCGGTGGTGGATGTGCCCGAATCGGTTCAGATTGAACGCACCATGGCCCGCGACAGCAATGACCGCGCCCAGGTGGAGCGGATCATGGCGGCACAGATGCCGCGGGAAAAGCGCCTTGCCGGTGCCGACGATGTCATAGACAATAATCAGCCGGAGTCGCAGGTGAAAGCACAGGTACTGGAACTCCATCAGCAGTACCTGGGACTGGCCCGGCATAAATCCCAGGGAACTTCTCAACAGACCCCGGACAGGTGAAGCGGGGCTCTCCGGAGGCTCCCTCGACGGTACCAGGATCAACAAGGTGACAGACACAAATCAGCAGCCTCAATTGGACTGCCCCCAGTGCGGTAAAACCATTACATGGAGCGAGAAGTATCCGGAGCGCCCCTTCTGCTCCCAGCGTTGCCGGGAGCTGGATTTCGGCGCCTGGGCCACGGAAAGCTACTACATTCCCGGTGAGCCCACCTGGGTAGAAGAGATGGAAGACGACGACATGGACGAGAACACGCGACGATACAATGGCTGACTGCATCTTCTGTGAAATCATTGCCGGACGGGCGCCCGCCTCCATTGTCTATCAGGATGACACCTGTCTGGCCTTTATGGATATCCACCCTCTGGGTCGCGGGCATGTACTGATTGTTCCCCTGGAGCATGCCGTGCAATTGCCGGAGCTTCCCGACGCGCAGAGAACCCATCTGTTCCGGGTTGCTCACCATATACTGGACGCCCAGCGGGCGCTTGGCTGGGGCAAGCGCGGTTCCCACATCCTTCTGAACGATGGCCCCCAGGCCAACCAGATGGTTCCGCATATTCACGTTCACATTATTCCCCGGGAAAAGCGCGATGCGCTGCCAACGCTGAGCCGCCTGTTTCTCCACATCACCGGGTTGATGGGCCGTGCCACCGCGCGCACCTCGCTGGACGAGCAGGCGTCCGCCCTGCGTCAGCAACTACCTGAAATTATCCACTGAATCCCATGCTCCGCGGACTGACCCTGATCCTGCTTTTCCAGTTTGCCGGAATGGCTTTGGAACTCGTGCCAGGCATGCCCCTGCCAGGCGCGATCAGCGGGATGGTACTTTTCTTTCTCTATCTGGTGGTAACGGACGGCGGCGGAGAGGCGGAACAGCGCACCGCCGAAACCCTGCTGCGCCATCTGCCGCTGTTCTTTATTCCTGCCGGAGCGGGCATCATCACACTGACGGCCATTCTCCAGCAGCAGGCCCTGGGTATCTTTCTGGCACTGACGCTGGGCACACTGCTTGCCTTTATACTGACGGCCTGGCTGATGCAACGACTGAGCGGCGGCCACCGGGGGAAGCACAACGAAGGGGGCGGACATGACTGACCTGCTGATGACGCCCCATTTCGCCATAACCCTGACGCTGGTCGTCTATCTTGCCGGGCTGTGGCTCTACCGCCTGAGCAATGGCTCCAGCCTTTTCCAGCCGGTGGTTGTGGGCATCGTGGGCGTTATTGCGGTGCTGACGGTGCTTGATATGGACTATGAGACCTATTTCGGGAACGCCGCCATCATTCACTTCCTTCTGGGAACTGCGACGGTGGCGCTCGCACTTCCGCTTTACCGTAATCTATCGCTCATTCGTGCCAACCTCGGGGCGCTTCTGATCACTCTCGCCATCAGCGGCATCGTGGCCGCGGGACTTGCAGTGGGTATCCTTTGGTTGACCGGGGCCGATGGCGAACTACTCCGATCAATGGCGACCAAATCCATCACCACGCCCTTTGCCATTTCCGTATCCGAGCAGATTGGCGGTTACCCGGCTCTGGCGGCAACCTTTGTCATCGTCACGGGCATTCTGGTGGCGGCCTTTGGCAGTCCGATTCTCAATCTCATGGGCGTCACCCACCCGGCCGCCCGTGGTTGCGCCATGGGCATGATCGGCCACGGCGTGGGTACGGCCCGAGCCTTCGAAATGGGAGCCCGCACCGGGGCCTTTGCCGCCCTGTCCATGAGCCTGATGGGGCTCTATACGGCTCTGGGGCTGGGAGTCCTGCTGTCGTGAGCATCAGCGCCTTCCCCCGGGGCCGATCAGGAGCCGCCCACCTTGCCTTGATCATCACAGCACTGATGATCCTGACACCACCTCTCGCATGGGCCCACAAAACCGAGCGTATCCGTGCACACCCCCTGGAATTCTCGGAAGTGCTCAGGCCTGACGGACTGCCACTGGAATTTTTTCTATGGGGTGACGATCCGCGCTATCTGGAACCCAGGGAGCGCAGAATGCTTGAGACGGAAGACTGGCTTATTCAACAGCAGCAGATTCAGTCCAGACGGGTCCTGGCGCTCAGCCGCGGACTGGACCGGGCTTTGTCTGGTGAGACCTACATTGACCGCGACAACGACAGCTATGTGCGAATCGGGGCCTCCACACGCTTTGAGGAGGATGGCCGGCTTGGAGTGGAACCGGAAACCCGCTTCCGACTGGACCTTCCTACGGTTGAAGAGAAACTCCGGCTGGTTGTCGAGAGTGATGCGCAGGACCTGGCCTCACTCAGCGACCAGCAACAACGCGAAACTCTGAGGGAAGAAGAAACCGATGACGGATTCACCGCCGGTGCGCTGCGAGTGCTGGTGCCCATTACTGAGAACTGGGAAACAAGCACCGATATCGGTGCCAGACTCCGTTTCCCGCCACAGGCCTTCTGGCGTGCCCGTGCGGTTTCGGACTGGCCGCTCGACGAGCTATGGAGCCTGCGGGTGGACCAGCGCTTTTTCTGGTTCACGCGCGACGGCTGGATTGCCCGCAACTGGCTGGGGTTCAGCCGACCTCTGGGCCCCAACTGGAACGTTCAGGCATCAACAGAAAACCGGTGGCTGCACCAGGACCGCTACTTCGAAACCGCCCAGGTACTGAGGACACAGCGCAGCTTCAGAAACCGTCATTTCGTGCGTTATCGTGTCGGTGTTCTCGGGGACAGCGAGCGCCAGTGGCGTACCACCGAGTATTTTGCCGATACGCTCTATCGAAACCGCCTGTACGACGACTGGCTCTACGGCGAGATTGTTCCCGCCATTCGCTTCCAACGGGGGAACAATTTCCGCTCCGATGCCAGCATTACTCTGCGTATTGAGATGTTTTTTTCGGCTGGAGGTTCGCTTCGCTGATGAGCAGCAACGATAACAGCTTTGCACTGGAACCGGTAGGCACCCTGCGCTCTTGCTTCGGCCAGAAATTCGGCACACCGAGACAGCCCGGCCTGTGCCCCCACGCCACAGGACATATCGAGATGCACTCACCCTGGGACACCCCCGACGCTTTTCGTGGCCTCGAGGCATTCACTCATGTTTGGCTGACAGTCATCTTTCACCAGGTTCCCCATGATGCACCTCTCCGTCCGCTGGTCCGACCGCCCCGCCTGGGGGGCAATCAGCGCGTCGGTGTATTCGCCTGTCGCTCACCGTTCAGACCGGGCCGGATCGGCCTGTCGGTGGTGCGGCATCATGGTTGGGATTACCTCGACGGAAAATTCTGCCTGCGCCTCTCCGGACTGGATCTCATTGACGGTACACCCGTTCTCGATATCAGACCCTACCTGCCCTGGAGCGATACGCCAGCGGATGCCCGGGCGGGCTGGGCGGACGCTGCCCCGGATTCATACCTGGAGGTGGCATTCAGCGCCCTGGCCCGTGAGCAGGTCACCGAGCTATCCCATCACCACCCCGATCTGGAGGCTCTGATCAGCGAAGTTCTCGCTCAGGACCCACGCCCTGGCTATCGACGGGGGCAGGCCGACGAACGCACCTATGGCATGCGCCTCCACGACCTCGAGATCCACTGGCGAACCACGGCAAAGGGTTGTATTGTGGAATCAGTGACCTCGAACAAAGGAGTGACACCCTACTGAATTTGCCGGGTGTCCCGGAAAGGAAGCAACCGTGCCACTGAAGACCCTTACAAGGCATCTCCGGATACGCCCTCTCACGGGACGACTTCTGGCCTACATGGTCCTGCTGACACTGCTTCTGTCGTTGCTGTCGACCGGCTACCAGATCTTCTCTGAATATCGCCAGGAACGTGATCGGCTGGAGGAGTACCAGCATCGGGCAACCAACATGGTCGGGCGCACTGTCACCAGCCAACTCTGGACCCTGAACCTGGAAGAAATGCAGGAAACCCTGGATGCAGCGCTGTCGCTCTCCGGA
>SLIH01000420.1 GCA_007135745.1 Halomonas sp.
GGCTCACCGGCCTCCCCACCCGCATGGGCGCCGCCGCCGTACCCGCAAAACCAGACAGTAAAACAGGCGCCTACGCCGAGCAGTTCCTGGCCACCGGCATGACCGTCCTGGGCAAAACCACGTTACCCGAATTCGGCTTTAACGCGACCACCGAACCGGCCCACGCCGAACCCACGCGCAACCCACACAACCTCCTGTACTCCACCGGCGGCTCCTCCGGTGGCTCCGCGGCACTCGTCGCCTCCGGCGCCGTACCACTCGCCCACGCCAACGACGGCGGCGGCTCCATCCGTATCCCCGCCGCCTGCTGCGGCCTCATCGGACTCAAGCCCACCCGCGGCCGACACCGCATCGCCGAGCACGTCCGCGCCCTGCCCATCAACATGCTCAGCGAAGGCGTCGTCAGCCGCAGCGTGCGCGACACCGCCGTTTTCCATGCAGAAATGGAAAAGATCTACCGCAACCCGAAACTGCCACCCATTGGCCAGGTTGAAGGCCCGGGGAAACGTCGGCTGCGAATCGGCTTGATGATTGATTCCGTGGGCGATCGCCGTACCGACACCCCCACTCGCGAGGCGATCGAAAAAACCGCCCGGTTACTGCAACAGAGCGGCCATCATGTCGAACCAGTCCGGCCGCCCGTAAAGGAATCCTTCCCGGAAGACTTCAAACTCTACTGGGCCTTTCTCGCCTTCATGGTGGAACAGGGAGGAAAACAGGCCTTCGGCCGCGACTTCCAGGCCGAGCGACTGGATGGACTCTCAAAGGGACTCAGCCAACATTATCGGCGAAACTTTTTCCGCAGCCCGGCCGCGCTGGCGCGCCTCAAACGGGTACGACATGAATACCGGCGTTTTTTCAGCAATTACGACGCCATCCTGTCGCCCGTGTTGGGCCATACCACGCCACGCATCGGCTACCTCAGCCCGGATCTGCCCTTCGAAACGCTGTTTCACCGGCTTACGGACTACGTCACCTTTCCGCCCTACTACAACATCGCGGGAGCGCCGGCCATCACCCTGCCTGCCGCCTGGACAGACGAGGGGCTGCCCATCGGCGCCCACCTGGGCGCCGATATCGGCAACGAAAGATTGCTGCTGGAACTCGCCTTCGAGCTGGAAGGCATGGACCGCTGAGGCTCAGCCCACCTTGAGGACAATCTTGCCCTTGGCCCGGCGCTCGCTGAGGGCATTCAGCGCCTTGACGTAATCCTCGAATTCGAACACCTCGCTGACCCGTGGGCGGATTTTGCCTTCGCCGTAGAGCTTGAGCAGCTCCATGATGTTCTGCATGTTCGTCTTCGGCTCCTTCATGGTGAAGTTGCCCCAGAACACACCCACCACGGAACAGCCCTTGAGCAACGGCAGGTTGGCCGGAATTTTGGGAATATCACCGGCAGCGAAACCGATAATCAGATGGCGGCCATTCCAGGCCATACAGCGCAGCGCCTGCTCGGTGAACTCGCCGCCCACGGGATCATAGATCACGTCCACACCCTGGCGGGCACGGCTCTTGACTGCGTCCTTGAGATTCTCCTCGGTGTAGTTGATCAGCTCATCAGCGCCCGCCTCTTCCGCCACATCGAGCTTATCCTGGGAGCTGGCGGCAGCGATCACATGCGCGCCCATGGCCTTGCCCAATTCCACCGTGGCCAGACCAACGCCTCCGCTGGCGCCCAGCACCAACAGCTTCTCCCCCTCCTGGATATTCGCACGCTGCTTCAGGGCGTGGTAGGAGGTGCCATACACCATGGAAAACGAGGCCGCCTCTTCATCGCTCATGCCATCGGGGGTGGGAATAAGCTGTGCTTCCGGAACCACAATCTCCTCGGCAAAGGCCCCGTAACCGGTCAGACCCATGACGCGGTCACCCGGTTTGAAACGACTCACCTTGTCCCCCACCTCAAGCACTTCACCGGCCATCTCACCGCCTGGGGAGAACGGCATCTGGGGCTTGAGCTGGTATTTGCCCTCAATGATCAGGGTATCGGGGAAATTAAGCCCGGCCGCCCTGACACGAACCTTGACGCTGCTTCCCTTGGCAGAGGGAGATTCAACCTCACCGATTTCCAGCTTCTCCGCCGGACCGTATTCCTTACAAAGAATCGCGCGCATGCCTTGTTTCCTCCTGAGGGTGCAGTGAACCCTTCACGCTATCCGGGGAAAGGTCATCATTCAAATAAATCCTGCTCATGGAGCTTTATTAGTAGTGTTTATGGCGAGGAGCACGTTGCCAGGAAAGGTTCTCGCGAAGACGTAATCGGAAAATGTGCAAGCGGTGTCCGGCGTCTCATTTTGCTGTGCTTTTTGTTACCTTCGATTGTGGTAATCTCTGAACAATAAAAGGCACCGGAGGCCCCATGACAACGTCACCCCGCTTTGAACAGGCGCTGAAAAAACTCGATGAACTGCATGCTGAGGATCCCCGCAGCGTAGAAGTGGACGGCGAGGCACTGCCCAAGGAACTCTGGCATGCCCAACAGATGACGCGCTGGCTGGGACAGCTGGATGATGCGCCATCGGAATTGCTGCAGTTGGCCGTACGGGCCCAACACCTGCAACGCTGGCAGGTCAGCCGGGACGAATACCCGGAAGGGCGTCGAGGCTACCTGCACTGGCGTCGTGATCAGGGTCGCCGCGCGGGCGAAACCACCGCCGGCGTCATGCGCGAATGCGGCTATTGCGAGGAGGATGCTGAACGGGTCGCCCAGATGATTCGCAAGGAGGGCCTGGCCCGTGATCCGGAGGTCCAGACCGTGGAGGACTGCGCCTGCCTGGTTTTTCTGGAGAACTATTTCGCCGATTTTTCGCGTCAGGTGGAGCGGGACCACATGATCCGCATCATCCAGAAGACCTGGGGCAAGATGTCCGACGCCGCACGCAACCAGGCCCTGCAACTGCCCATGGATGACAGCAGTCGTGCCATGGTGGAGGAGGCTCTGGCCGCCTGATGGCTGTCCCGGCGACCCAACACCCTCCCCCGCAGCATACAGTGGATCAGTTCTGCCGCCTGATGCTCCTGGCGGGACTCAGCCTTGTGCTCAGCGCCTGTGCAGTCGCCGCCGGTCAGCACCAGGGGCCGGGCGATCGAGGCCCTGCACTGGAAGCGGATTACCTGATTGCCGACGATGGCTATCAGCTACCGTTGCGGCGATGGCCTCTCTCCGATGAACCCCGCGGTGCGGTACTGGCGCTCCATGGCTTCAATGATTACGGCGGTGCCTTCCGTGTTCTGGCGGACGACATCAACGACCTCGGCTTTAATCTCTACGCCTACGACCAGCGTGGTTTCGGAGCGACTGAGCCGGCCGGCATCTGGCCCGGGCAGGACCTGTTGATCCAGGACGCTCTCACCGCTGCACGCCTGCTGCGCGACCGCTACGGCGACAAACCACTCTACCTGATGGGAAAAAGCATGGGAGGCGGCATCAGTATTCTCGCCCTCACGGCGGAGGACCCCGCACCGGTGGATGGTACGGTGCTGATTGCTCCCGGCGTCTGGGGAAGAGATATCATGCCCTGGTACCAGCGTTTCGGAATCTGGGTGGGCGAAGGGCTTATGCCCGGTCTCGAGCTGTCCGTGGAGATGGCCCAGAACATCGGCATCGAAGCGTCGGATGACGAAGAAGTTCTGCGCTCACTGGCAGAGGACCCCCTGGTTCAGGGGGGCGCTAACCTCGATTCGATCAGCGGCGTCACCGGGCTTATGGGTGATGCCCTGAAGGCCAGCACCGAACTGCCCGGCCCCACCCTGATCCTGTACGGGGATCAGGATGAAATCATTCCGCCGGAACCCTTCTGCAAGCTGCTCGAACGCCTCCCGGAAGCTGACCCCTCACCCTGGCGTCTTGCAGTCTATCCGGGCGGCTACCACATGCTCACCCGCTATACCGGCGCGGAGCAGGTCCACGCAGACATCATGACATGGCTTCAGGATAGCGACGCCACGCTTCCCTCCGGCCACGAGACCACCCGCGAGAAAGCCCAGGAGCATCTCTGCGACTGACGCGCCACAGGTTTTTCTACATTTCCTGAGCCGTAGGACGGATGATCAGCTCGTTGACGTCCACCTCCGGCGGCTGCTCAATGGCATACTCCACGGCACGGGCAATGGCGTCTGAATCAATAGCGAGTTTGTAGAGTTCGTTGATATTCTTCGCCACCTTCTCGTCGGAAATCGTATGGGTGAGCTCTGTGTCCACCGCGCCTGGTGAGATATTGGTCGAACGGATCTGGCCTCGTGACTCCTGCCGCATACCTTCCGAAATGGCCCGGACCGCATGCTTGGTGGCACAGTAGACGGTACCCGCAGGCCAGACGACATGCCCGGCCACCGACGACATGTTGATGATATGCCCGGACTGCTGCTCACGCATGCTCGGCAATACCGCATTGATCCCGTAGAGGACGCCCTTGATGTTCACATCAATCATCTGGTCCCATTCCTCCACCTTGCCGCGATCAAGCAACGACAGAGGCATAAGGCCCGCGTTATTGACCAGGACATCAATGCGCCCAAAGCGTTCAAGGGCGGCCTGCGCCAGAGCATCCACCTGACTCCGGTCGCTGACATCCGTCACCCGCCAGATAGCCTCGGCACCCGCTGCTTCCAGCTTCTCCGTCAATGCCTGAAGACGATCCTCCCGACGTGCGCCCAGCACCAGGTGTGCACCACGTTTCGCCAGGCGCAGGGCCGTCGCCTCGCCCAGACCACTGCTGGCACCGGTGATAATGACCACCTTACCCTTCACTTCCGACATAACCTTTCTCCTGAGAATCTGTTCAAGCACCGGGTCGAATACGTATCGGAAACGACCCTCGATCACCGGGAGAATAACAGTTTCGAGGTTTTCTTCCTCCCCGGGTGCTAGCATTGTCACAACAACGCCCGCATTTGCGGGCCAGGAGTCTGCGCGGTAGAAAGTCGCAGCGGCGCGAGTTTCTACCGCACAGATTCCCAGGACGACTCAGTGGACCATCGGAGACGCCATGCCCTTGCACCATGCCCGCTTTCAGGACGCAACCCACTATCCGGAACCCATCAGCAAGATTGTCTGTGTTGGGCGCAACTAC
>SLIH01000453.1 GCA_007135745.1 Halomonas sp.
CGCGTCTGGATGAAGACTGGCTTGCCAGTGTCGCCGCCGGCATGGCGGAATTGTCGGGTGATTATGGGATTCAGCTGGTGGGCGGGGATATGACCCAGGGTCCCTTGACGTTAACCGTGCAGGTTCAGGGTGCCGTACCTGCAGGTCTCGCTCTGCGGCGCCATGGCGCTCGGCCGGGTGACAGAATCTGTGTAAGCGGAACACTGGGAGATGCCGGGATAGCCCTGGAGTATCTGGCTTGTGGTGCCGGGAACGACCCGGATATTGCGGCCGTGCTGCAGCGTTATTACTATCCCGTGCCCCGCGTTGCGCTGTCGGAGCTCCTTCGGGGGCGGGCCTCTGCAGCGGTGGATATCAGCGACGGGCTGCTGGCCGACCTGGGGCACATTACGGCGGCATCGGGCGTGGGCGCACGGATCGACAGCGAAAGCCTGCCCATTTCCAGTTCGTTGTGGCGGTTGGGTGGAGATCGTTCCGTGGAGCTGGCCGCTACGGCAGGGGATGATTATGAGCTCTGCTTTACCTGGCCTGCCTCGGCTGGTCCCGTTCCGAATGAAGATGAAGCCGGGCTGCCAGTGAAGGTTATCGGAGAAATTGAAGAAGCCCCTGGCATCCGTCTGTTGCGTGAAGGGCAGCCGCTGGATGTCTGGAGATCAGGTTACAGTCACTTTTCGGAGTAGTTGTCATGCAGGATGCCACCACGGAAGCCGTCACGCCTCGCTCGCTGCTGCGCGATCCGATGCATTGTCTTGCGCTTGGTCTGGGCAGCGGCTGCATTCGCAAGGCACCGGGAACCTGGGGGTCACTGGCTGCTCTGCCGATCTATGGCCTGTTTTTCTGGGTGCCTGCCCCGGTTTTCGGACTGATTGTGGTGGTGAGTTTTGTTGTCGGCATCTGGCTCTGTCAGCGCACAGCGGATGCACTGGGCGTGCACGATCACCCGGCGATTGTGTGGGATGAATTTGTCGGAATGTGGATCGTGCTGGCGCTGCAGCCCACCCAATGGTGGTGGATTGGTCTGGCTTTTGTGCTGTTCCGGGTATTCGATATCTGGAAGCCCTGGCCTATAGGCTGGCTCGATCAGAAAGTCTCGGGTGGTCTCGGGATCATGCTGGATGATGTGCTGGCTGGAATCTATGCCTTTGCCGTACTGGTCGCAATCCAGTTTGCGGTGGGTGCGTTTTGATTCCGGAAAACGCCAGTCCCTGGCGACTTCTTTACGACATCCGTTGGGAATGATTCAGTGGTAGGAGCGCTCTTCCGGTAGCATCTTTACAACATTCAGAAAACGCTTCAGGCCAACCTCTGCGCGCTCCCGTGTTGCATAGGGACCGCTGTCAAAACCTTCTCTGGTGGTGAAATACCAGCTGTTACCGACACAGAAGAAGCGACTGCTTCTGAACGGTATGGAAACATTCTTTTCACCCGCTCGGTGTCTGGGGTCCATAACCTCCGCCTCCATCGCCGTATTCTTGTTGTTCTCGATGTTTGTTGTGTCGCCGATAGCCATCTGCTCAACCTCTAACCAGTATAGACAATTTTTTACTGTTTTTAACAATAAATCCACTCAAATGTCGCGGAGTGACAAAACAATCACATTAACCATGTTGCTGAGCGCGCTAATTTGTGCGCGCTCCCACAACCATTTCAAATGAGTAGACGAGGTGAGTGCTATTTTGGTTCCTTCTCGGAAACCGGGGCCTCCTCTTCATTCGTCCCGGTTTCTCCGGACTGCCGGAAAGGCTGGGTAACACGCGTGAGCCATTGGTCCAGGTGGGAGCGCAGGTCATCCAGCAGCGCCGCATCCTCCGCGCCCTCATCGGGTTCGTCCGGTACGTCGCCAGCTGGCAGGTTGGTGGCCGCCTCTTCGATTGCATCGACGCTTTCGTCAATCAGCACCGCAAGCTGGTCGCCATCAGGGATCAACTCCGGGCAGAGGGTGATGTTGAAGTTAATGCTGCCTTCGTAACTGACCGCAAGAATCACCAGGCCGGCGCCATCGAACAGCGGCGCGCTATTGATCTGACGGACCAGCCGAGCCCCCTGCAGGTAGAGAGGGACCTGGGGCCCCGGGACATTGGTGATGGGGAGATTGAATACCGGTTTATAACGCTGCGCCAGCTGAAACTCCGAGTAGAGACGTGCGGAAAGGGCCAGCATAGTGGGCGGCAGCAGTTCGGTCAGTCGGTCCGCCGCGATGGCCTGCTGGTAGCTTTCCGAAACCCGTGCATTCTGGCTGATTTTCTGTACTCGGCGGGCCGGATCGGGCTCATCCGTTGCCAGACTGAGCAGCATGGCGGACATCTGGTTGCCGGTTGGGCGGCGCAGGCTCTTGGAGCGCACGGAAATCGGTGTCAGAGCCACCAGGGAGCGTTCCGGCAGCGCTTCATGCTGGTTGAGGTAGCGTTTCAGAGCCTCTGCGCAGACGCCCAGGACCACGTCATTGAGTGTTATGTCGGCGCCCAGGGTTGCTTTCAGTTCCTTGAGCCTTGCGAGTTCAATTTCCTGGGTAACAATGCGTCGCTGGTTCGACAGGTTGCGGTTGAAAGGCGTCCGCGGGGCACGGAACAGGTCCCTGGACAGGGGCAGCCGGCCCAGATACTGCATGACCAGGCCATGAAGGGTGGCCGAGGCTGCATCCCGGGCAATGGAGGCGAGCTTGAACGGGCGCTGGATGACATTGAGTGAAGCCTGGGCGGCCAGCCGGGTGGTGGAAGGCGAAGCTTCCGGCTGCCAGTGATGACGCGCCGGCATGGGTGCATCGGGGGTGTATTCGAGCAGCTTGCCCATGACTTCCTCGCCGCTGAATGCATCCACGGCGGCGTGGTGGACTCTGGCAACGATGGCGAAGGCCTTTTCTGGCAGGTTCGGATCCTCTCCGAGGCCATCAATATAGGTTACATGCCACAGTGGTCGTTCCCGTGGCAGGGGCTCCGCCAGAAGGGATTCCGCCAGCGCTTTGAGCTCCTCCATTGAACCGTTGCCTTCCAGGCTGATATGGCTCAGGTGGTGATCAAGGTCAAAATCCTCGTCGTCAACCCAGTAGGGGCGGTCCAGGTTGAGCGGCACCTGGAGTATTTTCTGGCGAAAAAATGCGGCCAGGTGCAGTCGGCGTTCGAGAAATGTACGAAATTGCTCGAAACGCAGCGGCTCACTGCGATGACTGCCATCAAACAGATAGAGCCCGCCTATATGCATGGGCGTTGTGTCCGATTCCAGGTAAAGGAAGGACGCGTCCAGCTCGGAAAGTTGCCGCATGGTGTCGTTCACCGTTACTACTCCCTGTAAAGCGTTGAGAAGGTATCAGGGGCAAGGCCCGGGGCCTTGGTGGCTTCGACGATTATACGTTCTCCGGCGCTGTATTTCTCTATCCCTGATCGCACTCCCGGCTCATTGTGCTACTGCTGTACCGGAGCGAGCCACTCATCAAAATAGTTGGTCGTGGAAAGGTGCTCCCAGAACCAGTTCTGGGCTTTTCCAGCCTCCCCTTTTCTGCGTGCCATGCACAGGTCGACAGGGCGGCGTGGTTTGTTGACTTTCAGGGCTACCAGCTCGCCTGCCTCAAGTGCCTGCGCGGCATGCAGCTCGGGCAGCCAACCCACGCCCAGCCCGGCCATCTGGGTCTGAACTTTCTGGTGCATGCCGCTGACCGTCAGGGTACTCTGGCGAGCAAAAATACCGGCGCTTCCAGGTGGAAGCTGCCGGGAGCTGTCGGCTACCACCACGGCGGGCCAGTGGCGGATTTGATCCTCGCTCACGGGCTCGAGTTCCCGGGTCAGCGGGTGATCCGGCGACACGGCGTAGACAAAACCGGTTTGTCCGATGGTGTAGGTGTCATAGCTTCCGGCGGGTTGTGCGTCGAGGGCAGCGCCAACAATCAGATCCGCCCGACCGGTGTGCAGGGCATCCCAGCTGCCGGCAAACACCTCTTCCGTCAACTGGATTTCCACCGGCACCTCAAGTTCTCGGAATTGCTGTACCGCGCTGAAGAGCACCCGTATCGGCAGCAGTGAATCCAGGGCAATACGCAGCCGTGTTTCCCACCCCTGAGCCACGCGCTGGGTGCTGCGTGCAAGGGTATCCGTGGCTTCCAGAAGTTGTCGCCCCTGCTCCAGCAGGTAGCGGCCGGCTGGGGTCAGCAGTGCCCGGTGGCCGGAACGATCAAAGAGCTGAACATTCAGGTCCTCCTCAAGCTTGTGAATGGTGTAGCTCACCGCAGACGGTACCCGGTGCAGCTCATCCGCGGCGGCGGCGAAGGTTCCCTTGCGGGCAATCGCGTCCAGAACACGCAGGGCGTCGATGGAAATGGGATAGGGCATAGGTCAAATTTTCTGAAGGGGTTGGCCAGAAATCATCGTTTGTTTCGCTTGGCAGTCTAACGCACTCTGTTCGTTGATGAATACGCAAGTTGAAGGAGGAAAACCATGGGCTTGCTTGTACAGGGCGTTTGGCACGATCAGTGGTATGACACCAGCAAGCATGGGGGAGAATTTGTGCGCGAAGGCGCCCAGTTCCGCAACTGGGTAACGGCTGATGGCTCGCCGGGCCCGTCCGGTGAGGGCGGCTTTCAGGCCGAGAGGGGGCGCTATCATCTTTATGTTTCCATGGCCTGTCCCTGGGCCCATCGCACGCTGATCTTCCGGGCTTTGAAAGGGCTTACCGACAAGATCTCGGTGTCCGTGGTGCATCCCGATATGCTGGAGAATGGCTGGGAGTTCCGTACGGATGATCCCGCACACAGCGACAGCGTCAATAATGCCCGTTACATGCGCGAGATCTATACCAAATCGAAGCCGGACTACACGGGGCGGGTGACTGTGCCGGTACTCTGGGACAAGAAGCAGGGCTGCATCGTCAGCAATGAGTCGGCGGAGATCATACGCATGCTTAACAGCGCCTTTGATGGCCTGGGTGCGGAACCCCATGATTTCTATCCCGAGTCGCTGAGGGACGAGATCCATGCGGTGAACGATCGCATCTACAACCAGGTCAACAACGGTGTTTACCGGGCGGGATTCGCCACGGCCCAGGACAAGTATGAAAAGGCGTTCGATGAGGTGTTCGAGA
>SLIH01000393.1 GCA_007135745.1 Halomonas sp.
GTCAATCTCCGTATTCACCTGCATACGGATGAAATCACGCTTCTCGGAATATTCTCTCATGACGCTGCTCATAGTGGGCTGCCCTTCCGTCTTTGTTGTTTTTGTTCCCCGGCATCGCTGGTCAGGTCTTGACTCGAACCGGATTACTCACTTTTATACCCCCGGGCCCGGAAGCAGTCAAAGACTGAAGAGTCATAAGAAGGCGCTTCAACCTTACATTTAGTATTATGATTCGGCGCCAAACACAATATATGGATGCCCTCAGTCAAGAAGAGGCTTGCTGCTGACAATAATGCCGTTATTATCCGCATAGACGTAGTTGCCCGGCTGGAACACCACGCCACCGAATTTCACCGGCACATTCAGGTCGCCGAGCCCGCGCTTCTCGCTCTTGCGAGGATTGGTTGCCAGAGCCTGAACGCCCAGGTCGGTCTGACCAATGATGTCGACATCGCGAACGCATCCATAAACGATGATGCCCTGCCAGCCATTGTTTGCGGCCTTCTCGGCCAGCATATCCCCCAGCAAGGCGATTCGAAGGGAGCCACCGCCGTCGACCACCATCACCTTGCCATGTCCGGGCTCTCCAACCTGTTCCTTCACCACGGAGTTGTCCTCGAAACATTTGACGGTAACGATTTCTCCGCCAAAGGCACTGCGCCCACCCAGATTACGGAACATGGGCTCAACCACTTCCACTTCAGGATGATCGTCGCAGAGATCCGGAGTCACAATATCACTCATTTCATACCTCCTAAGGATTGAAGATCGGTTGTATGCGCAATACGGGCTATTTCACTGGATGGAATAACCGCGCGACGAATGCCCGGCTGGACCGGCCGTTCATTGACCTCATGACTGGCGATTCGATACATGGCCTCCGCGACTTCCGCCGCAGGGATCGGAGCCAGGGTGGCCAACGGCCCTCGCATCAACCCCCTGGCCGGCGTGGCCGCAGCCTGACCAAGACGTTCAAGCGGCCGGCTGTCACTGCGCTCCCCAAGCAGCAGCGAGGGCCTCAGGAAACTGATTACCGGGATATCCAGGTTGCTCAGGTCCGCCTCAAGCTGCCCCTTGACCCGGTTATAGAAGAATCTGGAATCGGGATCGCTCCCCAGAGCCGTGACCACCAGCATCTGTCGCAGCCCACGCTGCGTCAGAATTCGGGCAATTTCGAGTACATAATCGTGATCCACCCGTCGAAATGCTTCACGGCTGCCGGCCTGTCGAAGCGTTGTTCCCAGGCAACAGAACAGGTCGTCACCCCGAATGTCTTCAGGAAAGGTTTCGGGCAACCCATCAAAATCAATCACACGGCAGGAAATACCCGCCGGCAACGCGGCAAGCGGTCGACGCGCCAGGAGCACCACGCTTTCCCAGGGGCTGTCCCGGCCAACAAGCTTCGGCCAGAGCTCACTGCCAACCAGCCCGGTGGCTCCCAGGACGATGGCGGTACGCCCGCTCACAGGGCCTCCGGCAGGGGGGTGGCCTGCTGTCGGGTGCGCACCTCGTCAAGCCAGGCACGAATATCATTCTGAACGGCCGGCAGCAGATCATCGCGGCTCATCCCGGGCCTGTCATTCAGATAACGATGGGACAACAGTGTCTGTCGTGACTGCCCACCAAGCTGGCCAGAGAAGTTCCGCACTTCATCGTCCTCATCGCCAAGGCTAACGACAAGCGCCGGGCAGCGAATGGTCCGCAACCCATCATAGACCGGATGTTTTTTCCCGCGGCGATAACGACGCTGCTGGCGGTAGATGTCGCGCAACAGCCTGGCGGGTTCATCTTCCGTTCCCCAGTCGCGCTGACTGCCGCTGACACGCTCGCGTCGTGGCAACGCCCAACGCTCCAGCAGGGTCAACTCATCCTCGGTCCAATGCCTGCTCGGATTGCCGGGTTCTATAAACACCGCACCGCAGGTATAACGTCTCATCAGACGACTATGGACAAGTCCATGGGCCAACAGACGCCCACCCAGCCCCCGCCCCAACCAGACAGGCGCCTTTCCGGATTGCTCCATGACAAAGCGCTGCACGGGCGGCAGGTCCTCTTCCGCCAAAAGGCTGCAATGATTCAGCGCCCAGTCACGATGAGCCGGAGAAAGCCCGTGGCCGCGCATTTCCGGGAGCCAGACATCAAAACCGAAACGTGCCAGAAGACCGGCAAATCCCTCACCCTGCGGGGTTAGCCACTGACGGCGATTCTTGAATTCGGCGTGAAGCAGCACAACCGGAGAGCGGTCCCCTTCCCAGGCAGGATCAGTGACCCGTGTCACCGCGATCCTCAGGGTCGGGTCCGTGCTGATGCCGGGATTCAACTGATACACATCCTCGTGGAGATCACCGGCCAGCTCGGTAGCCATCAGGCTGACCGGAAACAGTCGACTGCTACTTTGCATCCCTGTCGTCCCGCAGGTTCAGTTGTGTTGCTCGGCCAGGAAAAACCAGGTATCCAGAACCGAGTCCGGGTTCAGGGAAACGCTGTCGATGCCCTGATCCATGAGCCATTTCGCCAGATCGGGATGATCGGAAGGCCCCTGACCACAGATTCCAACGTACTTATTCGCTTTCTTGCAGGCCTGGATGGCACTTGAAAGCAACATCTTCACTGACTCGTTCCGTTCGTCGAACAGATGGGCAACGATGCCGGAGTCCCGGTCGAGCCCCAGAGTCAATTGGGTGAGATCATTGGAGCCGATTGAAAAACCATCAAAGCATTCCAGGAACTGCTCTGCCTGCAACGCATTGGCGGGGAGCTCACACATCATGATCACGCGCAGGCCATCCCGGCCTCGCTCCAGACCATTCTCGGCCAGCAGATCCACAACCTGATGGCCTTCACCCGGCGTGCGGACAAAGGGCACCATGATTTCCACGTTGTCCAGCCCCATGTCCTCCCGAACCCGACGCAGTGCCTTGCATTCCAATTCGAAACAGTCACGGAAGGATTCGGAGATATAACGCGAGGCGCCGCGGAAACCAAGCATTGGGTTTTCCTCATCGGGCTCATAGAGTGTACCGCCGATGAGGTTGGCGTATTCATTCGATTTGAAATCGGAAAGGCGGACAATAACCCGCTTGGGATAGAACGCCGCAGCCAGGGTTGAGATCCCCTCGACCAGCTTATCGATATAGAATTCCACCGGCGAGGCGTAACCGGAAATCCGCTTCTCAACCGTCTGACGGACATCACGGGGAAGGGAATCAAAATTCAGCAGCGCCTTGGGATGGACGCCGATCATCCGATTGATAATGAACTCTAGACGAGCCAGACCAACGCCTTCGTTCGGCAGTCCCTGGAAATCAAAGGCCCGGTCCGGATTGCCCACATTCATCATGATGCGGAACGGCAGATCCGGCATGGATTCCACGGAATTTTCCCGCAACTCGAAATCAAGGCGTCCGTCATAGACGAGACCGGTGTCCCCTTCGGCACAGGATACGGTAAGCTCCTGGCCTTCCTTGATGATTTCCGTGGCGTTGCCACAGCCCACTACCGCCGGGATGCCCAACTCACGAGCGATAATGGCGGCATGACAGGTACGCCCTCCCCGGTCTGTGATGATGGCCGAGGCCCTTTTCATGACCGGCTCCCAGTCCGGGTCGGTCATATCCGTTACCAGAACATCGCCTTCCTGCACGCGATCCATCTCATGAATGCTGGTAACAATACGGGCGGGTCCGCTGCCGATACGGTGGCCGATGCTGCGGCCCTCGACAATGACCTTGCCCTGCTCTTTGAGCAGGTAGCGCTCCATGGTGTGCACACCCTTGCGGCTGCGAACCGTTTCAGGCCGCGCCTGCACGATGAAAATCCGGCCGGTATCGCCGTCTTTGGCCCACTCAATGTCCATAGGGCGGCCGTAGTGCTTTTCAATGGTGAGGGCCTGGCGGCTAAGCTCTTCGACCTCCTCATCATTGATACAGAAGCGGTTGCGGTCTTCGTTGTCGACCTTGACGGTTTCAACGGAACGACCTGTTTCACCGTCAGCGGCGTAGACCATCTTGATCGCCTTACTGCCCAGGTTGCGACGCAGAATGGCGGGGCGTCCGGCCTCAAGGGTCGTTTTGTGGACATAGAATTCATCCGGGTTCACGGCGCCCTGGACCACCGTTTCGCCCAGACCATAGGAGGCTGTTATGAAGACGACCTGATCAAACCCGGATTCCGTGTCCAGCGTGAACATAACGCCCGCGCTGCCGGTTTCGCTGCGGACCATATGCTGGATTCCCGCGGACAGCGCCACCTTTTTGTGGTCAAAGCCATGGTGCACACGGTAGGAAATGGCCCGATCATTAAAGAGGGAGGCAAACACCTCCTTGATGGCCAGTTTGACGTTGTCCAGACCCACTATGTTGAGGAAGGTTTCCTGCTGACCGGCAAAGGAAGCGTCCGGGAGGTCCTCGGCCGTCGCTGAAGAACGCACGGCCACGGCGGAGCTGGTATTATCGCCCTGCAGTTGGGCATACCATTCGTCGATCGCGGAATCGAGTGCCGGCGGGAAGGGCGTCGCCACAATCCATTGCCGGATTTCGGCACCAACGCGGGCGAGCTCGTTAACATCATTGATGTCCAGCTCGTCCAGAGCCTGATCAATTCGCTCGCGCAAACCATCTTTTTCGAGAAATTCCCTATAGGCATGGGCCGTGGTGGCGAAACCACCCGGAACGGTTACACCGGCATTGGCCAGATTGCTGATCATTTCGCCGAGCGAGGCATTCTTGCCCCCAACCCGATCGACATCATTCATGCCCAGCTTTTCAAAACCGATGATGTAATCTTCCAAAGCCAGTCTCCCTCTATCTCTTTTGCCCGGGCTTGAGACGCCCTCAGTCTGAAACGCGCCTATGATACTTTAACTACCGTGGGTTTAACCAGAAACCCCTGCTGTTATGCTTCACATCGTCACCCCCAGCCCCTACCATCCTACGGGTCATGATCCAGATAAGGCGCGAAGCGATGAAACGAACGGCTTTTTTCATCTCTGACGGTACCGGCATAACCGCCGAGGCCCTTGGAAACAGTCTGCTTGCGCAGTTCGAGAACATAGAGTTCGAAA
>SLIH01000330.1 GCA_007135745.1 Halomonas sp.
CCACTTCTGCCTTGACCCGAGTGCCGTCCTGGGCGGTAACGCGGTCGCTTTTGATGCCCTGACCGTAACGCAGTTCCGCTGAGACGTAATCAAAGATGAAGCGACCCGCCCGAAGGGTCAGAATCTCCGGCGTACCCGTGCCGCGTGTTCGATCCGAGCGGAAGGTGACATTGGACTGCTGCAGCCCCAGGTAGTTGAACCCCTCCTCGATTGGGCGTGCGAGGGCCGGGTTGGAGCAGATCAGTCCAGCCACCAGCAGCCCAATGATCCCGACGTACCTTTTGATACCCCTCATCCTGAAATCCTCCCTTTGCATCGCTAAGCCGTGGCGCCGATGCTATCGCAACAGACGGGCGGAATCATAAGGGAGGGATCAATATGTCAACTCAGTCACAAATTACCCAGACGGGACACTATTCCACACTCAGAAGCGGTAGTTAAGCTGCACTCCAAGGTTGTCAATGTGGCCTCTGGCACTGCCTGAGGCCCGGTGCAGGGTGCCCGAAGGGTTTTCCCGTGCCTCGGTACGGCTGCTTCGAATATGTATTCGTGCGTAGGCCAGATCCATACCTAATTGGCGGGACACCGCGTAACTCAATCCGAGGCCCGCAATCAGGCGGTCGTTGTCTGGCCCCCGAGGCGTCCGGAATTCGGGGTTGCTCAGTGGTGATTCGTCATAACTTGCGCCTGCACGCAGTGAGAGATGATCGCTGAACTGGTAGCGAACTCCCAGTCCGTAACGCAGGGTGCTTTCGAACTCCAGGGGCTGCACAAGGTCCCGGCGGCGCACATCATCGCCACTTTCGGTGATGTCAGATCCGCCGCGACTGCTGCGGTCCGAATTTTCCAGCCGGACTTCGTCAAGCAGGCGCCAGTTGACCCATGTCAGACTGGCCATGAGGTCCCATTGGTTATTCAAGGCGCGTCCGAGGCTCAGGGTGGCTATCTCCGGCAGGGTGATTCGGGCCTGTATTCTGCCCCCAAGGGCTCCGCGTTCGTCCACTGCGGCTTCTGAATCCCGGCGGGCTTCTTCGAAACCAACCTGCGTCAGCTCATCGATTCTTCTGGCCAGGTTGTCGAGGTAGTGCTCGCGCAACTCCTCGGTGGCGAGCTCGGGCCGAAGGGCGCGACCTGTAGCCAGGTGGGTGGTACGGCTGCGGTAGTTCAGCCCCAGGCGGGTCCGTGAATCAAGTTCCCAGAGCAGTCCGAAATTGAAGCCGAAGGCGATGCTGTCGAGCTCAATTTCGTTGGAGATATCGAGTTCGTCGCTTCGGCCCAGTTGTTCCAGCACATCACGGGCCACATCTTCAGCTGTACCGCGATCCTCGGTTTCTTCGACCGATTGAATGACCGACTCGGCCGCCAGATAGGAGACATCGACACGGTTCGTCAAATGGGCCTCGTAGGTCTGAATAACCATACCCAATCCCACGGCCAGTTGCTCAGTTGCCTGGAAGGCGGCACTGGGATTGATGTTGATCGCGCTCTGTTCGGTTTCTATGGCGTGAAAGCGCCCGGCCCAGTTTTCGGGAAATTTGGAGGCGGAGCCAAAAGCTGCATAAACCCCGAGACCTACGGCGGCATCCTCATTGAGCCTGTGGCTGTAATAAAGTGCCGGGATAACGCTGAGATCGCGGCTGCGTCCCTGATTCGGGCCCCTGATTCGTGTGGGTTCCAGCCCATACTGGTGCTCGACCTTTTCGCGCAGGAAATCCGCGTTGTAGTCCAGGCTCGCGTGAATGCCCGTGATAGCACCACTGAACTGACGATCGGGGAGGCCCACCAGTCCCGCCGGGTTGTGCGCGATAGCCGATGCATCCTCCAGGAGAACGGCGGTACCGGCGAAACCCTGCCCAAGTTCCTTAACGCCATGCTGGTTCAGCTCCAGACCTGCGCCCAGGACCTGAGTGCTGAGCAGCAGCAGAAAACTGAATCCGAACCGGTACAGATTCCGCCAGAGAGATTGATCACTCATCGCCGTCAACGAACTCAACAGGTATCTGATCAATTTCCCTGCCGCCGCTGGCAATAAAGCGGGCCACCTGCCGTTGCATTTCGCGGTGAACTGCTTCCCCCTTGGGTATGGTGAAGCGGGCCTGTGGATCGGGTTTGCGGGGATCCTTGTCCTCGGTCAGGGGTAGCAGCGGGCTGGCGTGGCTGCCAAAGCGAAAACCCAGGCTGGCCTGGAGGGGAGCGGCGGTGCCATCGGCGTTGCGGCTTCTCAGGGTCACTGTGGGCTGGGATTGATCGTCGTCCGCATTGGGGCGGAAATCCGCGCCCATGGCTTGAGCCAGAGAGTTGCTTCCGGCCAGGGGATGATCATCCACCTCAAGAGGAAGAATCAGATCCGGAGGATTGGGGTTGTCTCCTGAATTGCCCTTGATACGGGAAATGTAGATGGGTCGTTGCTTCCTTTCATCGGTTTCGCGTATCAGCGGATTGCTGATGTCAGGCGCCAGGTTGATGGGGTCCACGGCATCAAGCGCCGCCTGAACCGAAACCATGAAACGAAAGTAGTCTTCGTCGCCCGGCTCCAGCCCATTCTCCCCCACCTGTTCGCGGAATATGGGCCCTATGGTTGCCGAGTTTTCCAGCGAGCGCATGATGCCCGCCATGGGCAGCAGATGAGAGACGGTCTCAATGCGGTGATCCCAGGCCAGAAAAGGACTCGCCACCAGGTTGCTCGCGGAATGGCTGACGAAGTGCAGGCGATTGAAATCCAGCCGATCTTCGAGGTGCGCGGTGCAGTTGTCCACCAGAGCTTCGTCATCGAGGAGCGACTGATCCAGCAGTGCCAGATCATCCTCTCCGGGGAAGATCCCGGCATCGGAGAGGAGGTCGGACAGACTTGTGGCGCCGCCCAGGGTCTCCTCGTCCGCCTGTATGAGACAGGTCTGATGAAACCACCCCTGGCGCAGGTAGTGAGCCAGGGCGACCAGGTCGAATCCACCCTGACGTAACAGGTCTCGTTGCGCAATAGGCCGTTCGGGCATCAGAAAATGGCGCCCGGACGGGTCGACATCGGGGTTCAGGTATTGGCGCTGGTCTTCGTTGTAATCCTCGGGATCGAACCCCTTTGCATATTCCTGACTGTCAATCAGGCCCAGGAAGAGATGGCGTTCGTAGTGCCGAGGCAGGGGGCGACGGGCAAAAATGGCTTCAGCCTCATCCGAGGCATTATTGAGTGCCGGTGCATAGAGCGCAATACGGCCTTCGGTGGAATCGGCAGATGGGTCCAGCCTATGGGGCACCACGCCGTGCAACGGCATATCGATGGCGATGGTGGCGTAACCCTCCCGCGCCAGGGCATCGGCAAGAGCCAGGGCGTTGGTGCGGTCCTCCTGCAGGGCATGATGGAAGATGACCACCGGGTAGCCGTTTTCAAAATCATCCTCTGGCGGAACCTCTTCATGATCAGGGTCTGGTGTCGCAAGGATGATGGGGACATCCTGGATATGCCTGATTTTCGGGAGACTGGGTTCGCTCGAGTAAACCACGGAATCACGGTTGCAGCTGTCGCCTCCACATTGCAAGACAGCCTCCAGAATCGCGGGTGCATTGATGGCCTCAACGGGATTTTCATTGGCTGAGACCCGGTCCTGAAGCTGCTCAGGTTCCTCCAGCCAGTAGGGTAGATGGACGACCCCCGGCCAGACATGAGCGGTGCCGTCCGGGGTGCGTGGGCCCGGCTCTTTGGAATCGGAAAAGCTCATGAGTTCCCGAAAAAGGGGCAGGGCATCGGGGAGTTCTGCCGATCCGGCGTTGAAAAAGGTGATGAGCTTTTCCGGATGGAGGCCCTCATCGTCCATTGCCTGTTCGAAATCCGTCGTGATGAACTCTGCCAGGCGATCGAAGGTGGTGTCCCTGCGTTGGGTGGTGATACCCCATCCCATCAGAAGGTCGTTTTTTTCCAGTTCCGTATCGGCGAGAACCGGGTCGATGGCAAACCGGGTCATGCACTGAAGGGTGGCACGATCCGGCTTGTCTGGCCGGTCACAGGCGGCGAGCTGGGAACTGCCGACGGCGGCACTCCACTGCAGTGGCGTCCGGACCCTGTGGCCATCCGCGCCGAGCAGATCACCGGTCACTATGATGGTGTAACTGGTGTCGTGCTGGAGCGGTTTCAGCGGCTGAATGCTCAACACATGGGTGTCGTTATCGAACTGCAGGCGGTAATCCTCTCCACGGGTGAGTTCGGCGGCAACACCCTGGGGCCGGACTCTCTGGGGGTAGCTGTCACCTGCGCCTTTCATGCGGAAGACTCGGACTGCGCCGGCCAGTGTGGTCGCATCCACTGGCCCCGTGAAGCCCAGACGCCAAATGCTGAGCGTGGAGAAACCGTCCAGATCGTTGAGCGCGTTAATGATGGCGGCCGAGGCGTCGTCCGATGCCATGTCCGGCACATTCAGGGTGCCGTCGAGGTCCTCGGTGGTTGTTGCGCCGGCTTCGAACAGCAGGTTATTGGGGAACGGGATGACCTGATTGGAAGGGTCGAAGGCTACCGAAGTGGCGGAGTGGGTCGCCGTATCGACCAGAGCATCCGGGGAGTGTGCCGAGCGCGAGTCTGAATCCAGGCATCCTGCGAGCAGCATCGCGCCAGTGGCCAGCAAAGGTGCGACATTTCTGAGAGGCATACCCGACTTCCATCGTGACACTGTGTCACGGAACATTGTTCAGGTATGGGCAGCAATAGTGAATGACTGTTCAGGCTTCGAGGGACGCCTTCCGGGTCAATTGACACAGAAGGCGCGAGACGGGGGCAGCGGATGCCCCCCTTTCATCAGAAGCTGTAGTTGGCCTGCACACCAAGATTGTGGAGGTTGCTGCTTGTCGTACCCACGGCCCTGTGAAGCGAGCCGGCCGGGTTTTCCTGGGCGCTGACATCGGCCGTCTTGATACGGGTGTAACCGTAACCGACGTCAATTCCCAGCTGTTCGTCCACCTGGTAACTCAGGCCAAGGCCAATAATGATGCGATCGTTATCCGGCCCCCGA
>SLIH01000028.1 GCA_007135745.1 Halomonas sp.
ATCCGGGTCGGCCCCCACGCAGGTGAGTACCACGTCGGCGTTGCTGACCGCCTTTGTGATGGTTTCGGCGCGATTCCCCCGGTGTTCCCCGGCCCATTGTTCGGCGCGGGACAGGGTTCGGTTGAATACCGTTACCTCGAACGCCTCGTGACGGGCGAGATGACCGGCCATGGGATAGCCCATGACGCCGAGACCCAGAAAGGCAATGCGAGTAGTCATGGAAACCCTCCGTTCAGAATGGAAAAAACCCGCCAGGGGCGGGTTTTTCGTCAGTCATTGAGGATTACTTCTTTTTCGGGTAATCACGCGGACTGTAACCGGTGTAAAGCTGTCTTGGGCGCCCGATCCGATAGTTGCCGCTGACCATTTCGTTCCAGTGCGCGAACCAGCCGATGGTGCGCGACATGGCGAAGATCACGGTAAACATGGACGTGGGAATACCAATGGCTTTCAGGATAATGCCCGAGTAGAAATCGACATTGGGATACAGTTTGCGCTCAATAAAGTAGTCGTCTTCCAGAGCGATCTGCTCAAGGCGCTGGGCAATCCGCAGCAGTGGGTCGTCCTGAAGGCCGAGCTCCGTAAGCACTTCATGTGCTGTTTCCCGCATGACTTTGGCCCGGGGGTCAAAGTTCTTGTACACGCGGTGGCCGAAGCCCATCAGGCGGAAGGGGTCGTTCTTATCCTTTGCACGCGCGACACATTCCTCAACGCGGGACTCATCACCGATCTCGTTGAGCATGTTCAGCACGGCCTCGTTGGCGCCGCCATGGGCGGGGCCCCAGAGAGCGGCTATGCCGGAGGCGATGACCGCAAAGGGATTGGCGCCGGTGGAGCCGGACAGGCGAACGGTGGATGTTGAAGCGTTCTGCTCATGGTCCGCGTGCAGGATGAAGATGCGGTCCATGGCCTTCGCGAGAACAGGATTTACCTTGTACTCCTCGCAGGGCACGGCGAACATCATGTGCAGAAAGTTCTCGGCATAGGACAGGTCGTTGCGGGGATACATGAACGGCTGTCCCATGGAGTACTTGTAGCACATGGCCGCGATGGTCGGCATCTTCGCGATCAGGCGGAAGGCCGCGATTTCGCGCTCCTGCTCACAGGTCAGATCCATGGTGTCGTGGTAGAACGCGGAAAGCGCGCCAACAACACCAACCATGATCGCCATCGGATGGGCATCACGACGGAAGCCATTGAAGAAATGGCTCATCTGGTCGTGGATCATGGTGTGGTTGTTTACGGTATTGCGGAAGCGCTCGTTCTCTTCCTCGGTCGGCAGCTCGCCGTGGACGAGCAGGTAACAGACTTCCAGGTAGTCTGCATGTTGCGCCAGCTGTTCGATGGGATAGCCGCGGTGGAGGAGAACACCGTTGGCGCCATCAATGTACGTGATTTTCGATTCGCAGGATGCCGTGGAGACGTAGCCCGGGTCATAAGTGAAAAAGCCTTCCTGGACCAGGCTGCGAACATCAATGACGTCGGGCCCTTCGGTGCCGGAGTAGACCGGCAGTTCAATGGTTTTGCCACCGACTGAAAGCGTTGCTTTCTCGTTGGACATGGTGCTCTCCTGTCAATTCAAGCCTCTGGCGCCGGTTCCGGCGGACGTGCCGGGCCGACCGCGTGTGGGGTCAGATTCCGGTAGCGCCTTCTTCTTGCAGCCGCCAGCTTATTATAGCGGCACCAAGTATCTCAGACCTGGCACCCCGTAGTCACGATTCGGAGTGCCACCGCCGTCCTCCGGAGCCACCGCAGGACGCGCTGAAAATATAGGGCGCTGCCTGTCATGTCAATGGAGGAGGGTGGCCCGGGCACGATATTTCTTTCAGGTTTGTAATCGGGTTGGCGACTATCTATAATTCGAGGCCCGGAGACGGGAGCGCCAATGACGGCGGTCACTTCCTTCCCCTGCTGGCGCGTTCTATAAAGCGTCAGTCGCAGCATCACAGAGAACTTCCGACGTACAAACCATCAACCGCTTCGTATGGATGACCATCTGTCCGGAGCGACCAGAAAAGCGTGAGAGAGCTGTGAAAAGCAAACGACCAGTCAATCTCGAACTCAGTACCATCCATTTTCCAATGCCGGCCATTGCCTCCATCCTTCACCGGATCAGCGGCATCATTATATTTTTCGGCATGGCTTTCCTGCTCTATGGCCTGGACCTGTCGCTGTCCAGTCAGGACGGGTTTGCCGCTGTAGCTGAATTGATGAACCATTTTCTCGCCAAATTCGTGGTGTGGGGAACGCTCGCGGCGCTTACCTACCACTTTGTTGCCGGCATTCGCCATCTCCTGATGGATATTGGGATTGGTGAGACGCTTGAGGGTGGACGCCTGGGCGCAAAGCTGGTTTTTGTTGTATCCGCCATCGTGATTGTTCTGCTGGGAGTATGGATATGGTGAAGAGTATTACTAGCCTGGGCCGTACCGGGGCCTACGACTGGCTGATGCAGCGTGCCTCCGCGCTGGTGCTTGCCCTGTATACGCTTTTCTGGGTGGGGTATTTCCTGGCCACGCCGGATCTTGACTATCAGCAGTGGGCAGCCCTGTTCGAACAGACCTGGATGCGCGTATTCACGCTGTTGGCTCTGATCTCTCTGGGGCTGCACGCCTGGGTCGGGCTCTGGACGATCACCACCGACTACATCAAGGCGGCGGCTCCCCGCTTCGTCATACAGGCTCTTTGCGGGCTGATCATGTTTGTTTACCTCGTCTGGGGTGTTGAGATTCTCTGGGGGCTTTAAACGATGGCAAATCTTCGAACCATGACTTTTGATGCGCTGGTTATCGGTGGCGGCGGCTCGGGCCTTCGTGCTGCGCAGCAACTGACCCAGTCCGGCATTGATACAGCCTGTATTTCAAAGGTTTTTCCGACCCGGTCCCACACCGTGTCCGCCCAGGGGGGGATCACCTGCGCGATCGCCAGCGCTGATCCCAATGATGACTGGCGTTGGCACATGTATGACACGGTCAAGGGCTCTGACTATATCGGCGATCAGGAAGCCATTGAGTACATGTGCTCCGTTGGGCCCCAGGCCGTTTTTGAGCTTGAACACATGGGGCTTCCTTTCTCGCGTTTCGAGAATGGTCGCATTTACCAGCGTCCTTTCGGTGGGCAGTCCAAGGATTTCGGCAAGGGCGGGCAGGCCGCCCGCACCTGCGCCGCGGCTGACCGTACCGGTCACGCTCTGCTGCATACCCTTTACCAGGCCAATCTGCGTGGCGGTACCACTTTCCTGAATGAATGGTACGCCGTTGATCTGGTTCGTAACCAGAACGATCAGGTGGTGGGTGTTGTGGCCATCGAAATTGAAACCGGTGAGGTGGTCTACATCAAGGCCAAGGCGACGGTTCTGGCAACGGGCGGTGCGGGGCGGATCTACGCGTCCACCACCAACGCCCTGATCAACACCGGCGATGGTGTTGGCATGGCGCTGCGTGCCGGCTTCCCGGTCCAGGACATGGAAATGTGGCAGTTCCACCCGACCGGAATCTACGGTGCCGGCACGCTGGTTACCGAGGGCTGTCGTGGCGAGGGTGGTTACCTCATTAATTCCGAGGGCGAGCGCTTTATGGAGCGTTACGCACCCAATGCCAAGGATCTTGCCGGCCGGGACGTGGTTGCCCGTTCCATGGTTCTGGAGATTCTTGAAGGGCGTGGCTGTGGTCCCAACAAGGACCATGTCATGCTGAAGCTGGATCACCTCGGCGAAGAAACCCTGAATCTGCGTCTGCCCGGCATTCTTGAGCTCTCACGCACGTTCGCCCATGCGGATCCGGTCAAGGAACCGATCCCGGTCGTTCCGACCTGCCACTATATGATGGGCGGCTTGCCGACCAACATTGGCGGTCAGGCCATTACCCAGGACGCAGACGGCAACGATCAGTATGTGGACGGCCTGTTTGCCTGTGGCGAGGCGGCGTGTGTATCTGTGCACGGCGCGAACCGCCTGGGCGGTAATTCCCTGCTGGATCTGGTGGTCTTCGGGCGCGCGGCGGGTCTGCAGATTGAGAAACAACTGCGCGAAGGCTTTGACGCCATGGAAGCCAGCGAGAGCGATATCGAACGCGCCATGGCCCGGCTTGATCGTCTCAACAGTGGCGAAGGAACCGAGCGCGTGGCGGATGTGCGCAAGGATCTGCAGGAAACCATGCAGCTTTATTTCGGGGTTTTCCGAGACGGTGAACCCATGGAAAAAGGTCTCAAGCTGCTGGACGAGATTGGTGAGCGGGTTCGTAACACCCGTCTCGAAGACACCAGCAATGCCTTCAATACCGCACGTATTGAGGCGCTGGAGTTGGAAAACCTCTATGAAGTGGCCTATGCCACCGCGGTTTCGGCAGTCGAGCGAAAGGAAAGTCGCGGTGCCCATGCACGCAACGACTTTACCGAGCGTGACGACGAAAACTGGCTCAAGCATTCCCTGTACTTACCGTTGGAGAAACGGCTGGGCAAGCGCAGCGTGAACTTCGCGCCGCAGACCATGGAAGCCTTCCCACCCACCGTCCGGAAGTACTAAGAGAGGTATCGAGATGTTAGTCAGCATTTATCGTTACAACCCTGAAACGGACAGGGTTCCCTACATGCAGGACGTTGAAGTGGACGTGCCGGAAGGTAAGGACCTGATGGTTCTGGACGTGCTGCACATGATGAAGGAAACGGATCCCAGCCTGGCCTTCCGGCGCTCCTGTCGGGAAGGTGTCTGTGGTTCCGATGGCATGAACATCAATGGAAAAAACCGCCTTGCCTGTGTAACACCTCTGTCGGAAGTGGTCCATAAAGGCAAGTTGGTGCTGCGTCCACTACCGGGACTGCCTGTGGTGCGGGATCTGGTTGTCGATATGGGTATTTTCTATCGCCAGTACGAGCGGATTCAGCCCTATCTGATCAACGACAACCCGGCGCCAGCCATCGAGCGGCTGCAGTCACCGGAAGACAGGGAGAAGCTTGACGGTCTCTATGAATGTATTCTCTGCGCCTGTTG
>SLIH01000252.1 GCA_007135745.1 Halomonas sp.
ATGAAATTCGCCAGCAGTGTGATCTCAATGTCGGTTTTCGCTTCCAGATGAAAGGCCACCACGCCAGGCTTCATGTACCACACCGGCGTCGCCACGTCGAAAGCCACCTTGTAGTTGGCCACCGCCAACTCCTTCAGGAAAAACACCCCGAACCGGAAGAAACGCGGGACACGCTGAGAATAACCGCGCAGAGCCGGTATCTGGCGCTGCATCAGAGCGAGCGCGCAATAACCGAAGAAGAACCCGGCCAGAATATTCCACAGCGAAAAGCTGCCCGTCAGCGCCACCCACGCCAGTGCCAGAATGACGTTCCAGAAAAAACCGGTCATTGGTCTCTCCCCAGTACCGCCTCAATGTAGCGCTCAGGCTCAAGCAGTTGTTCCACGGCCATTTCAACCAGTTCATAGAACGGCTGGGCCATGAGGCCAAGTGTCACTGTGGCCACCGCCAGTATGCCCAGTGGCAGATACAGCATCCACAGTTCCGGATCCGCCTGGCGCCCTGTGAATCGGTCATTCTCCTCAACATGCTCAGGAATTTTCTTCCAGAACACCTCGGCCCAGATCTTGATCATGGAATAGAGGGTCAGAAGGCCCACGAACAACCCAATGCCCGCCACCGCATATTCACCCGCTTCGATGCCCGCACGGATGACAGCAAACTTGGCCACAAAGCCGAACAGCGGCGGAATACCCGCCAGCGCCAACGCCTGAATAAGAAAGAGCACCGCCACACCCGGACGCTGGCGGTATACGCCGCCGAGATCCTTGAGCTCATGGCTGCCCAGAAAGCGATAGGTCACACCGCTGACGAGAAACAGCGCTGATTTCACGATCATGTGGTGAACGACGTAGAAGATGCCCCCAATCAGGGCCAGCGGCGTCATGATGCCCAGTGCAGCGATCATATAACCGATCTGGCTGACACTGTGGAACGCCAGAATACGACGGAACTCAAACTGAGCCGCAGCGCCCAGTACGCCCGTGATCATGCCAAGGGCTCCACCCCAGAGAATCAGGCCATGGGTAAATTCCGGATCGTGGTTGAAGATCAGCGTGAATACACGGAAGAGTGCATAAACACCAATCTTGGTAAGGAGCGCGGCAAAGAGCGCTGAAACGGCAACGGGCGGCGTGTGATAGGAAGCCGGCAGCCAGAAAAACAACGGGAATGCGGCGGCTTTTATGCCAAAGGCGACCATATACATCATCGCCAGCACCGTAATCATGCCGGTATCTTCCAACTGGCCGACCTTGTCGGCAATGTCCGCCATGTTGAGCGTACCGAGCATGCCGTAGGTCAGACCGACAGCTGCCAGGAACAGCGTAGAAGCAAACAGGTTAAGCGTGACGTACTTGATGGCGCCTTCCATCTGCGCGCGCTCGCCACCCAGGGTGAGCATGGCAAAGGAGGCCAGCAGCAGGATCTCAAACCATACGAACAGGTTGAAGACGTCACCGGTCATGAAGCCGCCAGCCACACCGGCAATAAGCAGGTGCATGAGCGGATAATAACCGAAGCGCTCATGCCCCTCGCTGATGGTCGCTAACGAATAGATCGCCACCATGAAGGACATGAAGCCGGTCATCACGACCATAATCGCCGCCAGCAGATCGACCACCAGGGTAATGCCGAATGGTGCAGTCCAGCCGCCCACATCCACCACCACATGGCCTTCCTCGATGGTGCTGCGCAGCAACCACAACGCACTGGCGAACATGGCGCCGGTGCCGATGACACCGAGCCAGCGCTGGGCCGTACGCGAACGCCACAGGGCGAGCGACAGTGTGCCGGCAAGCAGCGGAATCAGAATGGGGAGGAAGATTTCCAGTCTCAAGTGTCCGTATCCTTCATCTGATCCAGATCGTCTGTACCTACTACCTCATAGGCGCGATGAATAAGCACCACGGCAAAGGCCAGCACGCCAAAGGCGATAACGATGGCGGTGAGGATAAGCGCCTGTGGCAGCGGATCGGCCACGGGACCGTCCGGCGCCAGAGCACCCTCAGGGATCAGCGGCGGCGCGCCCCGCGTCATGCCTGAAACCACGAAAAACAGCAGATTGGCCGCATTGGTCAGCATGATGAGACCAATCACCAGCTTGACGATGGAGCGGCGCAGCATCATGTAGATCGCCGCCGCAAACAGCGCGCCAACCACATAGGCCATTATGGTCTCCATGGGAACCTCCTTACCCTTTCCCGATCGGGCCGGCGTCTTCTTCAGATTCCATCAGCGCCACCACAATAGTGAGAATGGTACCAATCACCGCCAGGTAGACGCCGATATCAAAAATCAGGGGGGTATTGAGCTTGAGACTGGCCTCCCCTGGCAACGGAAACTCCCACCAGAGCGCTTCCAGGAATGGTTGTCCCAGAAACATGGCGGGCAGCCCCGAGAGTACGCCCAGCAGCAACCCCGCTGCGAGCAGATCCCGCGGATCCACCCGCACCAGATTGCGTATCGATTGCACCCCGTAGGAAAACATGAACAGGACAAATGCGCCCGAGGCAACCAGTCCGGCGATAAAGCCACCTCCCGGTTCGTCATGGCCGCGCAACAGCAGGAATATGGAAAACAGCAGTTGCAGTGGCGTTATGTAGAGCGCGGCCGTACGCAGAATCAGGGTGTTGGATTTCATGACGACGACCTCCGCGCTTCCGAGCGCAGCTTGATCATGGAGTAGACCCCAATGGCCGCCAACCCAAGGACAAAGATTTCACCCAACGTATCCAGGGCGCGGAAATCGACCAGGATCACGTTGACGATGTTGCGCCCATAACCCAGTGGTGCACTGTTTTCAATGTGATAGCTCGAAATCGGGTCAAAGTACTGGATATCAATGACCGCAATCATCAAAGCAGTAACAACCACACCGGCAAAAATGGCAACAGCGGCATCCCGCATTCGCTCCCAGGTGGAAGAGAAATTGATGAAACCGGGCAAACGGAAAAGCACCAGTACCAGCAGGATCACCGTCAGGGTTTCCACCAGAACCTGTGTGATACCCAGGTCCGGCGCGCTGAACAGAATGAAAATAAGAGCCAGACTGAAGCCCAGCACCCCCATACTTGCCACCGCACCCAGCCGGGAATGAGTCAGGCTCGCGACCAGCCCGGCAAACACCAACAAGCCGGCAATCATCCATTCATGAACCCGGCTGCCCGCTAAATCCATTGAGAAGCTGACGCCATGCTGGCTATGCAATGCGTAACCGGCCAGAGAAAACGTGGTCAAAACCAGGACAATCATATAATTGCCCATCTTGCCGTTCTGAAGCACCCGGGTCTGCCAGGCGGCAAACCACTGGAGCCCTTCCATCATGCGGAAATACCCGGCTTCGGGGCCGAAACGCCCGCCCGCCTCGCGCATCACCTCCAGCGCGCTCTGAACGCGGCGCCACTGGGTGAATATGGCCAAACCGACAGCCAGGCTCAGCCCCGACAGCATCAGGGGAAGATTGATTCCGTGCCACAGAGACAGGCTCACTTCCAGCGGTGCCCCCTGCACGGCAGCAACCGTGGGGGCAATCAGGAAGGTTTCCGGCAGGAAGAGAACCAGACCGAACAGCAGCGACAGGGTTGCCAGCACCACGGGCCCGGCCAATAGTGAGGGCGGCGCCTCGTGGGGGTGACGGGGCGTTTCAGTCAACTCACCAAAGAAGGGACGGATACTCACCACGGCGGCAACCACCATGACACAGATGGCGGACCCTACCGCCAGCAACACCAACAGGCTCTCAAACACGGGCGCCTGCAGCACCGCTTCGAACATCAGTTCCTTGGCAACAAAACCGAAAAGCGGGGGAAGGCCAGCCAGAGACAAGGCAGCAACGCCGGCAAAAACAGCCGTCACCGGCATCAGCCGCCGCAGACCACCCATGGCGGAAATATCCTTGGTGCCGGTTTCATGGTCCAGGATGCCGGCCACCATAAAGAGCGCCCCCTTGTAGAGGGAGTGCCCCAGCAGGAAACAGGCGAAGGCGATCATGGCGTATTCGGTGCCAATGCCGATAAGCATGATCAAAGTCCCCAGCGCCATCACCGTGGAGTAGGCCAGCAGCTTCTTGACCCCGGTGTGTGTGATCGCCAGAAAGGCTCCCACGAACATGGTGATACCGCCGAAAAGCGAGAGCAGCAGCGTCCAGAGCTCACTGCCACTCATGGCCGGATTCAACCGCGCCAACAGATAAACACCCGCCTTGACCATGGTGGCGGAATGCAGAAATGCAGAGACTGGCGTGGGCGCCGCCATGGCATTGGGTAGCCAGAAATGGAAGGGGAACTGAGCCGACTTGGTGAAACAGCCAAGCAGTACACACACCAGGATGGGCACAAAGAGGCCGTGCTCCTGAATCATCTCGCCCGAGCCGAGAATCTCGGTCAGGGAGTAGGTGCCGGCGACCATGCCCATCATGATCAACCCGCCAAGCAGCGCAAGACCGCCGGCAACCGTGACGAATAGCCCCTGCAATGCACAGCGGCGCGCGGTCATGTCTTCGTGGTCAAAACCGATCAGCAGATAGGAGGTGATACTGGTCAGCTCCCAGAACACGAAGAGCGTGATCAGATTCTCGGCCAGCACAACCCCGAGCATGGAGGCCATGAACGAGAGCATGATGACGTAAAAACGGGTCAGGTAGGGATGGCCTTTGAGATAGCCGCCAGCATAGATGAGTATGAAGGTCCCTATGCCCGAGATCAGCAACGCGAAAAGTAGCGACAGGCCATCAATGAGGAAGTTGAGACTTATTCCCAGTGCGGGGAACCAGGCGTATTCGACGACATAACCGCCATTTTCCGCAACGCCGGGGACCAGGCTGGCAAAATAAACAAACAGTGATGCCGGCAGAAGTGCCAGAATCCAACCTACCCGCTCACCCAGTCTGGGACAGAGCCAGGGGGCAATTGCAGCCAGCAGGAATCCGGAAAGCACGGCAAACAGCATAGGCTCAGACGACTCCAGACAAGTGA
>SLIH01000457.1 GCA_007135745.1 Halomonas sp.
AATCGCCTGGCCGGTGGCTTTCAGGTCGCCGATCAGCGTTTCCGCCTGGCCAGCCAGCGAGAAGGCGGCCACCTGCTGGTGGAGTTGGCGCATGAGGATGCACCGCCTCATGGCCAGCCCCGGGCTCCAGATGAGAAAGGTGCGGACGATGAGAGTATCTGATGACTTGCTGACCTGAGTGCTTCCGAAAGTAAATTGTTTCACTTGAGTGTTCGATGAGGAGAGGGGGTATGCGACCAGTTATTGGTCTATTGGCGGTTATTTTTCTTCTTGTGCCCATTAAATCGGAGGCGACCTTTAGCGATAGTGATACGTTTTTAGAGTCGCGAATGTGCTCATATTGGGGGGCAAGTTTCCATTCCTGTTGCAGTGCAGGCCGGAGTTTACGTTGATGTTAAGGATCATGAGTCAATAGTTACCATGCACAGTCAATGCGCTGGTCCTGCGCCGGGCTGTAACAGAGATGGCTCTTTTTTGCGGGGTAATTCTGCCTCATATAGCGTATTGTTTCGGGGCTTCGAGTATTCCGGTGAGCTAAATGAGAACGTTGAAACTATTATTATCCCCAGGGGGCACACCAGCATCCCTTATGATGATGATTATTCATTCGTTGCATCGGTTGAAATTAAATACGGGTGCGTTCGGGCAGAGTTAGGGGTTGATTTTGACGTGATGACTACTGGTGGAGGGACGCCTCCACCTCCAGACCCGTAAGCGGGCAGGGGAATAGCCAATGGTTTCGAGATTTTACAATTGCTCCGGTGGTAGCTGTCTCATGCTAGCCAGACTTTCAGTGCTGACATTGCTTTGCGGTTCACTGTCTATTCTGCTGGCGTGTGCTTCACCAGACGAGGATGAAATGGTTATCCCCTCGGATGATGAAGCTGGTAAGGCCGTCTTCGAAGTCCTTGAAGAGGTTTCGGTGCCTGCTGGCCTGGAAGGATTCGAGGCTGCCCATCGCTTGTCCGTGGATTATGAGCGACTGAAGTCGCTTCGGGCACCGGCTAAGGTTGATGACTTTATTCGGATGCCCGGCGGCATGCTGCTGCTGTATGACATTCAGGAAACCGAGGATGAGCCGCCACGGGTTTGGCGTGGTCGTCTGTATCACGAGGGTCAGGCACACGGCAGTCTCACCATAAGTCGTGCGGGTGAGCGGTTCGCCGGTGCATTTCGTTTGGGGGAAGAACAATACGCCATCCGTGTTGCCGGCGATGGAGGTGCCCACCTCTTGCGGCGTGATGATAGCGAGCCACCACCCCATGGCCCACCGCGAATTCCACCGTCCGAGCGAGACAAGGATCAGGGGAATCAATGACTGACTCAGGGATGTCCAACGTATGAATTGACCACGGACGCCTGACCGTCCGTTGGCGATGGGAGGATTATCATGAAAAGAGACTTGCTTCGACGCGTGTCAAAGATTACCCCGATTGGGGCATTCCTGGTCTGCATGTGTTTTGCCGCTGCCGCGGCTTCCAATGAACAACCCGCCGCCTTGATGACGGTGGACGAGATTGCCTCGGCCCAAATCGAGACGCCAAAGGAACTGTCTGCACGTCATGCGCTTGGGATTGATCCCACGCAGCTATTGACTCAGGATCAATTGGATGCCGTGCTGGTGAATGGGCATCGTTATCACTTTCAGACCGTTGAACGCGAAATCCGTAGTGAGGGTCGTTTTGTTTGGCGTGGCGAAGTGGTCACGGGCGACGGCCAGCATGGTTCGGCAACCCTGACAGTCGATGGTGAGCGTGTACGCGGGCGGATCCACATCGGCCGGGATTATTACCAAGTACGCCCAGACGGTCAGGGCGGGCATTGGCTGGATGTGCCCGACGCTGCCGAGAAACCCTCCACACACCCAGAAGGTGGGCCACTTGTTCCCCCGGTAAAACCAGCGCCTTTGGCAGATTTGCGAGCACCGACAGACCATGATCCGGAGCCGGTGATTGATATCATTGTCTTCTACACGGAAAGTGCTATCGGGATGGGGGGCGGCTATGTGGATGAGGCCGACCTACGCCTCGCGATCCAGGGTGCCGTGGATGCCACCAATACCGCCTACATCAATAGCGATGTCGACGGTCGACTCCGGCTGATGGGGATGTTTCGTAGCGTGTACGTTGAGTCCGGGGATATGGGGGACGATCTTGAGAATTTCACTGATAACAACTTTTACGGTGCAAACCCGGAAGTCGCCGAGATGGAGGAGCTGTATTCCAGTGACCTGGCAGCGCTCATTGTTGATGACACGGGGTTTTGTGGTGTCGGATGGCTGCTGACGGAATACACTGACGACTGGAGTGACTGGGGCTATTCGGTGACCTCGGGTCATCAGCAATGCCTTGGCGGGCAGACCTTTGCCCATGAGGTTGGGCATAATGTGGGTCTGCATCATGACCCGGAAAATCAGTTCCCTAATGATCCACCGGATCCGGACGCTCTGATCGAACCCTTCGCTTATGGTCATTTCGTCGAGGGCGAATTCCGCACCATCATGTCCTATAGCACCGAGTGCACTGTCTGTCCACGGATTGACCACTTCTCGGATCCAGACATAAACGCCTCAGGCCACCCGACCGGTCTATCCGATCGCAATAATGCCGAGGTTCTGCGCAGCTCCCTTCCGTATGTCGAGCATTGGGGGGAGCCGCCGGCGACCCTCGCAGAGGCCCTTGGCGATCCGAGCGGGGAGTATCGTACAGGTGGTGATGGTCGTTGGGTGGCCCAGGATGTTGTGACTTATAACGGTGGCCCTGCCGTAGTCAGCGGGCCGGTTCATGGTACTGAGACAGCCTGGCTGGAGCTGGAACACGAATCCACCGATGCTCTCGAGGTAAGCTTTCAGGCGCGAGCCCGCGAGTCGAACCCAGAGGGGTTTCTGGAGCTTCGAGCTGATGGGAATCTCCTCGATACAATTGATGATCTTGATGCCGATTGGTCCAGTTATACCGTGAATATTCCTTCAGCGGCGGATGACCTTCGCTGGGTCTGGAATGCCGATCCGGGTGCCGAGGCCGCCGATGTTGGCCAAGTCCTGATAGCCGATGTGGAGCGTGATGACCTGGCGGAATCGACTTACTTTGGCACGGTGTTGAACGTGGAGGGTGAGCCCGTCGCCGATGTCGATGTGCGCGCCCTGGATGACGACGGCAACACCATGGGTAGCAGTACTACGACCGCTGGCGACGGCAGTTTCGAGTTGACTGTCGAACATCCGGAAGGTAACGAGCCGTCGGATCTCGAGCTCAGTGGTGAAGGTATTCAGGAGAGTGAGCATGCGGCTGCCGGCTGTGAGGAGGAGGCCAACCCCTGTTCATTGACTGCCACCGGGGTTGCCCGCGAGATTGCCGGGCAGGTCAGCGGCATGCTGGCGGGTGAGTCGGTGACAGTGGATGCAGGCCTGGGTGCCGAGGGGACCTTTACCTCGGATGTGAGTGGCGTGGCCGATTTCACCCTGTCCGCGGATTCCCTGCTGAGCTATGGGCCGCTGGATGTGGAAGCGGATGGCTACGAGGTGACCTCCGCCGAGATCAGCAGCATTGATGTCCGCGCCGAGGATGCCACCGGGTTGAGTGTCACCCTGGGCACCGAGCCGCCGGTCATCCATGTGGTGGATGTCGTTGATGCCACGGAGTCGGGGTTTACCGTCGAGGTCACCTTCGACGCTTTCAACCGTGATGCCACGGCCATCCTGAGCTATGGCGAGGGAGAGGACGAGGTCGTCGATGAACAGACAGTGGTTGGGACTACTGACGGGCATCTTCTCACCTTTGAAGTGAGCGGCATGGACTGCGGCAGCAGCCAGGACTTCGAGCTCGAGGTGGTCAACGACCACGATCAGCATGACCTGGTCGCGGCCTCGGGTGATTCCGCTGAGTGTTCCGACTCCGGTTCTTCCGGTTGCACCCTGGGTAGCGGTGCCCGCATGGATCCGCTGTTCGGTCTGCTTATGCTGCTGGCCCTGGGTGGCTTGTTGCGGCGCAAGGCGGTGAATCGGAGTGCTGAGTCCTGAGTACTGAGTAGCAAGGAGCAAGATAGGCACTGCCAATCTGATGTGGGAGCGGCTTTAGCCGCGATAGGGGTTGATCGAAGCCCCTGTCGCGGCAGGAATGCCGCTCCCACTGTTTTTGAGGGATAGGGCTAACCCCTCACCCCTCACCCCTTACACCTCACTCCTCACCCTCCAGCCGCCTCCTGGCGCTTCATCCCCCGCGACATATGCACAAAGCCTATGGCGCCGGCCAGGACGAAGGCCAGGGGAATGAGTAGCACCCAGCGGCTGTAGTCGGGTAGGAGAACCACGGCCAGCTGGTAGAGGCCGACCCCCACCAGCGGGGCGATGAGACCGCGCAGGCCGGTGAGGCTGACATGGACACCCATGTACTGGGAGGCCTTGGCCACCGGTGCGAAGTCGTGATGGCCTACGTTCCAGCCCAGGATGCCGCCGGCCATGGCCGCGCCGTAAAGGGCTGAGCCGATCCACATCAGCGGCATCCAGCCGGTGATCGCCGCCAGGGACAGGACCGCGAAGGCGACCACGAAACCCCAGCTTTGCCGGGCGCGGTAATGCACCACATGGCGGGAATCCAGCATGCGGGCCCAGAGGGGAACGCAGAAGGGCATGACCAGCAGGGGAATGGAGCCGGTGACCATCATCTGCTGAAACTGGGAGTAATTCAGTTGCTCGGCAAGGATCAGGATCAGCGGCGCCTTGAGCATCAGGTTACCGCTGCCAAAGACCATCATCAGGCCCATGTAATGGCGAAAGCGTCCGTCCTCGGCAAGAATCCCCAGCGAGGAGAAGGGGTTCATCATCTTTTCCCGGGCCGCAAGCTCATCGCGCAGCAGCTTGCGGTGGCGGCGGACCCTCAGGCGGCGGTAGCCCAGGGCGCCGGCCAGGCCCACCAGGGCCAGAGTGGGCAGAATCACCCGGAAGGCATTTTCATTCTGGTCCATGGCC
>SLIH01000099.1 GCA_007135745.1 Halomonas sp.
CGATCATACAGCTGATCGACCTGCAGGATTGGGACTGGCTGGAAGAGGTATTCGAAAAACATGGCAACCAGCTGATCCACGGTGGCTTTCATGTTCTCGTTCACCGCTGGCTGGAGCATTTACCGATCGAGCGTCTGGAAAATAATCCACGGCTGTTGATGCTGCGAATCTGGGCCCTGTTTTTCCTCAACCGGCTCAATCTCATTGATCCACTGCTGGAGCGCCTGGAAGACCTGCTCGATAAACGCGTCGCAGAATCCCACGAAGACGCCGAAGTGGCCCTGGGGCTTTACAGCGAAATCGCCCTTATCCGCTCGTACATGGCCCGAACCCGAAGCGACCTTTCCAGTGCCCAGGAGTTAACCCGGCAGGTGCTGAGGGATATTGACCACACCAACATCCCGCTGAAATCCGAAACCTACTATGGCATTGGCCTGGACAGTTACGCCCACGGCGACCTTGAAAGCGCCAATGCCGCGCTCACTTCTGCGGTTGAGCATGGAAAGATGGAGAAAAAGCACTCCACCACACTCTCAAGCGCCGGGCTGCTGGCGTGGATTAAGTTTGTACAGGGGGAAATGACGGCCGCGCTCGAGGTGGCGTCTGAGGCACGGAAGTGGGTCAACAGCCTTCACCAGAGCTCAAGACGTCCGCGCCTGATTTCCTGCTTCCTGAACTGCAGTCTTGCGCAGATTTACCGGGAAAAAAACGACCTCACCATGGCGCAGACCTTTATGCAGCCCATGCTGCCTCACTTCGAGAGCGGAATTGAGCCGGGACAACACGTGCTATTCCAATACACCCGCGCCCATATTGCTTACTCAAAGCTCAACTACGATGAAGCCGTAACCTTCCTTGAGGATGCTGAAAACGTTATTGACCATAAACGCGACGCCATCCTGTTCGAGCCGCCGAGTCTGGAATCGCTCCACGCCCGCTGCCTGATCGCCCAGGGCAATGTGGTGGGTGCCCAGGCTCTGCTGGAACGCCTCGAGAGCACCAGCCACCGCAATCCGATCAATCGGGAGCAGAGCCGCATTGCGATAGCCCGCATCCATCTGGCCACGGGGAATCCGGACGCTGCGATGGAACGGCTGGCTTCCCTGAGGCTTTCGGTTGAAAGGGGCCATCACACCAAACATCTGATCGAACTGCTGGCGTTATATGCCAGCTGCCTCGAGGCCGTCGGCAAGCAGAGCGAAGCCGACACCATGCTTGAGCGCGCACTGGATCTGGCCTCCCGGGATATGTTCCTGCGTCTTTTCCATGAGGAGGGAGCCGTTGTTGCCAGGATTTTCCATCGCATGGATAAATCCCGCCTCCCCAAACGCTTTGTTGAGGAGCTGAAGGAACTGCTGCCCGAACCGGATACATCACCGCAGACTGCAGCAGAGTTGTCCCCCGGCCAGGAAGCACTGGTTGAGCCCCTGAGCCAACGGGAACTCGAAGTGCTGCACCTTATCCACGAGGGCCATGCCAACAAGGCGATAGCACAGCGCATGGGCGTGGCGCCGGCAACAGTGAAGGCACACATTCGCAACCTTTACGGCAAACTGGGAGTGAACAGTCGCACTGCGGCACTGGCCGAGGCGCGCCGGCTTGGATTACTGGAGCCCGCTTAGTATCGAAGGATGACACAGGGGCACTCAAAAATACGGGTTTTTGTGATTTATTTCACATTTTGCGCCGGTTAATCCCCCACTACGCCCTTTGGACGATCCAACTACGCCCCCTCCCCCCTTAAATTGGCAAGCATAGAGAGAGGCAAACGAATACTGAAATTCAGGCCTTCAGTGTTCCTCCTTACGCCTTGGCTCCAGACAAATTGTTGACGCTTCCTGTTGTTATTGAAGAGCCCCTGATTGGCGCCATCCCCGGATGGCGCTTTTTTTTGTCTGGAATTTTTCAGGCAGCGACGATTCGCCGGAAAGGCGGGAGGGCATCAAGCAGTAACGCACCATAGCGCCGCGTGACAATACGGCGGTCAAGAATCGTGATACGGCCGGTATCCTCCTCGCTGCGCAGGAGGCGCCCCGCAGCCTGCACCAGACGGATGGAGGCGTCGGGCACACTGATTTCCATGAAGGCGTTGCCGCCGCGTTCGGTTATCCACTCCGCCAGGCTGGCTTCGATCGGATCATCCGGCACGGAGAATGGCAGGCGGGTAATGATCACGTGTTCAAGATAATGGCCGGGCAAATCAATGCCCTCGGCAAAGCTGGCCACGCCAAAGAGCACCGAGGCTTCGCCCTGATCGATACGGGCACGATGGCGCTCCAGCACTTCGCTTCGGGTATAGTCATCCTGGGTGATCACTCGGGCCTGCTCAGCCTCCGGCAAAGCTTCGCGGACCCGGTGCATCTGACGCCGAGCCGTGAAAAGGACCAGCGTAGCCTTGTTGTCATTCCACAGGTTGGGAAGCTCCTGGGTGAGAAAGCGGGTAAAGTCTTCGGTGTTCGTGGGCTCCACATCCACGCGGGGCACTTCCACCGTGGCCTTCTCCTGGTAGCGGAAGGAAGACGGAATAACCTGACAGCGGCTGTCCTGCGGCAGACCGGCGCGCATCATCAGGCGGTCAAAACGTCCCAACGCGGTGAGCGTGGCGGAGGTCAGCACCGCACCGTAACAACGGCTCCAGAGACGGCTGTAGAGAACATTATCCGCCAGAACCGGGCTGCTGTAGAGCGTGATATCGTCCTGGTCGTCAAAGCGCCTTCGTGTCATCCAGAGCGCCGTGGCCGGCCCCCCGGTTCTCGCGGCCCCACCCTCTTCATCATCGGCTTCGCCTGACTCGGCGCCTTTGTCCGGCTCGAGCCAGGACCGCCAGAGGCGCAACTGCTCTTCACTGCGGGCATGGAAATGACCGACCACAGGATACCAGGCCTCCGCCGTTTCACGGTCCACTGCGCCCTCCTGGCGGTCATCCAGGCCACTCTGAAGTTCATCCGCCAATACGCCCAGGCGCCGCGACAGATGCACGCTGATCTGCTGCAGCGCGTGCAGTTGCTCTGGAAGTCGGTCAGGCAACACGCCGCCCTGAAAACGATAACGCTCCGCGCGCGCGTCATCGCCCTGCTCCCAATCGGTATTATCCACCAACCAGTCATGGAGTTCGGCCAGCAGGGGATCCATCTCACGGCTCAGATCACTGATGCGTTCGATCTGTCTGTTTGCCTCGGTTACCCCACCAAGCCAGGGCATGAGTTTGCCCATGGACTGGGAGAGCTGCTTCAGCCACTGTCGGGTACCTTCCAGGCCCAGCGAGGCAGCGAAGTGATTGAGGGCCTTGCCGGGCAGATGGTGAGCCTCGTCCAGAATGTAGATGGTGTCTTCGGGGCGCGGCAGGATAGCACCGCCGCCCAGCGCCAGATCCGCGAGCACCAGGTCATGGTTGGCGACGATGACATCGGCATCCTCGAGTTCCTGACGCGCCGCGAAAAAGGGGCATTGATCAAAATAGCTGCAGTGGCGGTTGGTGCACTGACGGTGGTCCGTGGTGACGCCCCGCCAGACGTCATCGGGGATATGGTCCGGCCAATGGTCACGATCACCGTCCCAGTTCTGCTGGGCATAGGACGCCAGAAGCTGCTCATGGAATGCCCTCGTCTCTGCACTGTCACTTTCTCGCTCCAGCAGAAAAAGCGGCATGGTATCGCTGTCCCCATGACCTTCGGCATGCAGTCGGTTCTCCAGCTTGGACAGGCAGAGATAACGCCCCCGCCCCTTGGCCAGCGACCAGTTCACAGCCAGGTCCGTATGGGTTTTCAGATCCGGTAGATCCTTGCTCACGATCTGGTCCTGCAGGGCCACCGTGGCGGTGGAGACGACCAACTGCTTGCCCAGTGCCTGGGCCACCGGCACGGCCGCCAGGAGGTAGGCCAGGGTTTTGCCGGTGCCGGTGCCGGCTTCCAGCACACAGGCGCTGTGGGCAGAGGTGCGCTCGCCGTCGTTGGCGGTGATTTCACCCAGATAGCGCGCAATCTCGGCGATCATCAGCCGTTGCCCATAACGGGCACGAATGCCCTTGCCCGCCAGAACATCCCGATAGGCTTTCTGGATGTTGGCCTTGGTTTCTTCGTTCAACATGCACCGGACCTGAATGAGAATGCGGTGGGGAGATGATAGCGACACACTGTAGCTCCGTACAGTGCGACAAGCGGGATGTTCAGCCGGCGATGACGTGCAACTCCGCCCCCTTGCGGTTGTGCGTACGCAGCTTTCGCACACAGCGCTCCAGTGTCTGGGATATCTTGGCGTGGGTACGGATCCGCGAGATCTGCGGCCAGGTGGCACGCTCACCCTCCAGCATCATCTCGCGTACAAACTCCGGCGACGGATTGGACATCATCTGGCGATAATGGCGCAGGCGGTATCGGGGCGCAATGGTGACATCGCCATAGTAGCGCTGGGCCATGATGGTATGCATCTGACCGCAGATCTGACGGGCCAGTTCGGGGCGCACCCGCTTGCGCAGAAAATCAAAGAGCCCGCGCCCATGGAACTGCACTTCTTCTTTCACGAGATTGACCGGCAGCCTCAGGATGCCGGACTTTTCAGTGCCATCTTCAATCTTGAGGAAGGGAACCACATGAGGGTTGGTCTGACTGACCAGCGTGAAGTTGACGTCGTAAAGGTGCATAAGCCGTTCAACCGGCAGATCACTGACGACCGAGCCGTCGACAAATCGCAGCCTTGGCATGTAGGGCACCGTTGCGCCCTGGTGATCGCGTTTCTGCAGCTGAACCGGCGGGAATACGGCTGGCACCGCGGCGGAAGCAAGGGCCGCACTCCAAACAAGCATATAGGGTGAGGTATAGCCACTGAGCAGCCGCGCCGTCTGCTGGCCGCGATCGGGTGACACGCTGATGTTTATGGATCGACCGGTATGCTGGAACGCCTCTTCAAAGGTGAACTCGCCGATATTCTCCCGGAGACACTGTTCCAGTGTCTTCTGATCCA